>JABGTD010000070.1 GCA_018647405.1 Nitrososphaerota archaeon
ATTAATTTTCGCGTAGGTTTTTCGTCTGAACCAAATGGTTTTTTTGATGATTTTGTTTCAGGTTCTGGTGTACTTGCAGGTTCTGGTGTACTTGCAGGTTCTGGGGAGTTTTCAGGTTTTTTTGAATCTTCTAATATTTCATCAAGAATGTCAGATGCATCAGAATTTGAACTCATTATTACAGTAAGACAAGTTTATTGTTTTTTAAGCTTCTCTTTTTCAATATAAGATTCAAGTATAGAATGCACATCGCCAGCTTTCGAAGATTTGATTTTGTCTACTATTTCTTTTTCTTCAATTTCAAAACAATTCAAAAATTCTTGGTGATCCTTAAAGACTAAAATCACTTTATCCTTGAAAATGCAATGATAGAATTTTTCATTTTCCATAATTTCAGGATTTACCTTAACGCCATCATCATTTACTTCAATTGCAGAATCCATCAATGATGACTAGTTCAGATTCAGATATAAAATTACGTAATTGTAATAAGAATTGAATTTTAAAACAAAATATGGAAAAACGAATTGTATTTCACGTTGATTTTGACTATTTTTATGCACAGTGCGAAGAAATAAGAAATTCCAAAATTAAAGGAAAATGTGTTGCAGTTTGTATATTTTCAGATAGGGGAAGAGACAGTGGCGCTATAGCTACTGCAAATTATAATGCAAGAAAATTTGGGGTAAAATCTGGCATACCAATCATGCTTGCAAAAAATAAACTAAAAGAAGAAGATGCAGTATTTTTGCCAGCAGATTTTGACTATTATTCTGACATGTCATCAAAAGCAATGGAAATAATTGAAAAGTATGCAGATGTGTTTGAATATGTTGGTAGAGATGAAGCATATCTAGACGTTACAAAAAAAACAGAAATAGATTTTCATAATGCAGAACATTTAGCACAACAATTAAAAAATGAAATAAGAAATAGTCTCAAACTTACATGTTCTGTTGGAATTACTCCAAACAAATTACTATCAAAAATTGCTTCAGATTATAAAAAACCTGATGGATTGACAACAGTAAAACCAGAACAAGTTGAGGAATTTTTATCACCACTTAAAATTAGAGAAATTCCAGGGATAGGAAAAAAAACAGAAAATGTGTTCATGCAAATGAATGTCCATACAATAGAAGAATTAAGAAAAATTGATGTTTTTGATTTAAATAAAATATTTGGAAGAAAAACTGGAGGATATATTTTCAATTCGGCAAAAGGAATAGATACAGAAATAGTCAAAGAAAGACCTCCAACAATTCAATTTAGTAAAATTGTTACTTTAAAGAAAAATTCTAAAGAACTTGAATTTCTACGAGAAAATATGATTGAATTATGCACTCAATTAAACAAGATAGCAATTGAAAATAATAAGATGTATCGCTCAATTGGAATTCAATTTGTGAATGAAGATTTATCAACAAAAACTAAATCAAGAATGCTAAAAAATCCAGTAAATGATGAAATGGAATTGAAAAAAGTTACAAGTCAATTGTTAGAAGAAGCATTGTGTGAACAAGTAATGTTAGTTAGAAGAATTGGAGTTAGGATTTCAGAATTTTCAGACGTTGAAGGTCAAAGTAGTATTACAAATTATTTTTAGATGTATCTTTAGATTCTAATTTCTTGAGTCTTTTTGTTTCAACTGCAGTAACAACCAGTAAGAATATGAATAACCAAGGAAGGAACATTATTTCTCCAGCTACAGAATGAAATTCTTCCCAAGCTTCAGGATCAGTGGTTACTTTTAGTGCATAAACAGATAATGAAAATATTCGGATCATATTTACAAAAATAGTTCCAAGAATACCTAAAACAAAATATATTATTTTACGATTTCGTGGAATTCTCATTTTTATGAGAAATGCCATCATTACCAATGAATAGATGATTATACTATGAACTCCTGCAGATGGCCAGAACACCTGTAATGCAAAGGGACCAAAGTCTCCATTAAGGAACATTAGATTATCGCGTGCAGTTGCAACACCAAGATCAAGTACAGTAATTACCCAAACATTGGCTTGTACAAAATATGGTACAATGTATTGCAATGGCCCAAGAGTATCATAAGGAAAGAAAGAATCTAATGCCAAAATTATTGCATTACCAGCTAAAAATATTGGTCCAGCAGGTCCGATTCTAATCCATTTTCGTCCAAATAAGATTGCAAGAGAAGCAGTGACAAAAATCGCCATTACTGTGAAATCAAATAACCATTCCCAAGAATATTCTAAGACACCAAAAACATCAACTAAACTCATTATGTAATCTCTAACACCGAATTGAAGAGATATGAAATACGTTATTGTGAGTGCAATTAACGGAATACAGTAAAAGAAACGCTTTTTTGGAATTACAAATTTTAATCCAATTAATTCCGCTGCAATGAACGCGGCTGCAAAAAGAAATCCACCTCGACCTTGATTCCAACTAAGACTAAAACTATCAGGATATATTGCCATTGTGAATAGGATAGGAGATAAAACAAGTATAATAGCTATCATGACACTTTTGTTTTCCATTGAGTGTGGTTTGTAGTCTCTCAATAAATATGCAAATATTAGAAAAAATCAGACATGGTTGTTTGAGCTACAAGTTTGAGCATATTTCCATGAGCAAGCCATTCATTTTTGCTAATACTCATTCGGGTTGTTGCAAGAGTAATTGCTTCATTTAATGAATTTGTTTCTTGAGGAGTTTTTTTCATTGCTTCCCTTACTCCTTCACGAACCTGCCAAACACCAACAGGTACAGCATATTCAGGTTGAATTTCTCTAAATATCATAACGCCCGATTGTCTTTTAATTTTTTGTAAGTATTCAGTTACTGCCAATTTACCTGCAAAATATGCACCTGCAATAGATGGAGGATGATCAATTCCTTTTGCACTTTCATAATCAGTTCCAAATCCTATGGAATTTTTATCATGCCATGCTTCTTGCATTTCGAAAATCCATCTATGAGGAAATAATATTACTGAAAATAAATTTCCAAGATGATCAAAGTTGAAAACATCGCATCTATCAATTATATCAAATTCAAGTATATTATGCATTAAATCATTAGAGATTATCTGATCTGTTGCGGTAATACTCCATTTTGTTGGAACTAATTTTCTATTTTCACCAAACATTCCAATACTGAAACATTTTTGGATTTTAGATATTTCAATTCCAGAATTATAAAGTTTCATCACTGCATCTTCAGCTTTTAGATCAGTGTCATAGTATGCATTTTCTATTGGTTTGATAGAGGAATTTGGAGAAAATTTCGCACTCTTTATTTCGCCAAGAGGGCCAAACGGTGGATTTTGACCATCAATAGAAGGAAGCGGAGTAGGTTTTTTTAAAAATTCTATTTCAGAATCAATAGAACCTGATGACATTGCTAATTCATGGAGGCTTTCAATAAAACGGCCAGTGGTCTCTTCAATACCCGCTTTTTGTATTCCGCGTACAAGATTTAATCTATAATTAACAATTTCTTCAAGACTTTTTCCAAGCCATCTTTCAGGCGCATCTAAAAGAGTAGTATCTCCGTGAATAGGAGGTAGCATTGGTCCAATACCAACTTTGGGGTACCCATACGAGCCTACAAAAACGGAAGGTGGACTAGAACCCTGTATTTCATTAGAAGAGAAAAGATTAGCATACTTTGAAAGATATTCATGCCAGTTTTGTTCAATACCTTTTCTAATATCAGAACCGTTTCTAGACATACATTTTCATAAAATTTAGGAATAATAAATAATTCATCTACTAAAAAATTGACACAAAGTTAAAGAGAACTAATAAGATAATAATTTTAAATGAAGAGTAAACGAATTGTTTCATTTTTGCCTAGCGCAACAGAGTTAATTTATGAATTAGAAGCACAAGAAAAATTGTTCGGGGTAACTCATGAGTGTAATTATCCTAATGATGCATCAAGTAAACCAAGAGTGATAGAAAGTGTCTTTGAACCAGAAAATATGTCAAGCCAAGAAATTGATGATCAAATTTGTAGTCTTTCAGAGAGAGGAGAAGATATTTACAAATTAGTAACACAGAATGTGATCAATGCAAAACCAGATCTAATTATTTCACAAGAAATTTGTGAGGTTTGTTCAGCATATACCAATCAAGTAAAAAATGCAATCAAAATTCTTGATGAGAAACCAGAAATTTATTCGATGAGTCCTCATGATGTGCAAGGTATTTTGAAATGTGTAAAAGACATTGCAGAGAAAATTGATAAGGTGCAAAGAGGTATAGAAATTGTTAATTCACTTAATTCACGAATCAATAAAATAAAAAATGTACAAATTTCAAACAAACCCAAAGTTTTAGGAATAGAATGGATAAAGCCATTTTTTACATCAGGTCATTGGGTTCCAGAAATGATTGAATTTTCAGGAGGTATTAACATGATAACAAAAACTGGAGAACATTCAAGAAAAATGAATATTGAAGAAATTGAGAATACAGATCCAGATGTATTAATTTTGATGCCATGTGGTTTTGATGTTCAAAGAACAGTTTCAGAATACAATAAATATCTTAGAAATGATACTAGATGGAATCAATTAAGAGCTGTTAAAAATAAGAAAGTTTTTGCAGTTGATGCAAATTCATTTTTTAGTAAACCAAGTATCAGAATAGTAAAAGGAATTGAAATTTTAGCTAAAATTTTGCATCCAGAAATATTTACAGATTTAGAGGTACCGAATAGTTCATTTTTAAAAATATAGAAAGAGATTCTATTATTGATCGTCTGTCTCATCTAATTCATCAGCATCGTATGCTCGTTTGGATGGACGAGTTGGAACGAAGAATCGTGACATAGTAAGAGATTACAATTTTAGAAGTAATTTTAGTGGGTTGTAAAAAATTGTCTTTTTACATTAACAAAATTGAACTAGGTTAGAATTTCACTTTACACTCACGTGAAAGAGACTTTGAAGTGATAAAAATTACAATTCCAAGAATCCCAATAGATGTTAAGCGGATTGGAATTTCATAAATTGTGAGAAATGAGCTTGCAATACTCCCAGCTGTTCCAAAAGTGGCAATAACTGAAAATGCAATTGGACCACAAGAGCATGCACCCGCAGATGCCCCAATAATAGTTCCAACAATACTCGAACCTATTTTTTTAGTTTCTTTAATTAATTTAACACGATAGATATTCATCGATACTGCAAGAGATGAAAGAAATGATAAGATTACAATTAGAGAAAAGCTCAATGTAGTTTCAGGATACATAGAGAATACCAAAAATGGTTCAAGAAATAAAAATTCTGAAATTATAATAAGTGGTATGAATAATAAGAAAAAAAATCCAGTTGCAATTAAAATGTAAGAGGGATTTGAATAAACAAGGCCAAAAATATTATTCAATTTAGAGTAATGAATTAATTACATCTTCAAATGTCGAGTATGGGTGTGCACCTACAATTCGTTGTGCTTTCCCATCATCTGTATTTACAATCATGAACGTAGGAGTACTAGTTGCGCCAAATTCAGTAACAGCTACTTGTTTGTTATAATTAACTCTAGCAAAATGATCATCAGTAGTCATACATTTATCAAACTGTTCAATATCTAGATCTAAATTGAATGCAATGGCTTGTAATCTATTTGCATTTGCCCAACCATCATCTATTTCTTGTTGATATGTGAAAAGCATTGAATGGTATTGCCAATATTTTCCTTGATCATCTGCACAATATGTTGCCTCAGAAGCAGGAATTGAATCACTGCCTAAAAATGGCATATCCAGAAAAACTAGATTTACCTTTCCAGTCTCAATATAATTTTCAACAATTTGTGGTCGAGTTTCTTCAAACCAAAGTTTACACATATGACATTGGTAATCACCAACTTCGATAATTGTAACAGTTGCAGTGTCATAACCTAATACAGGTGCTTGTTTTAGTTCGAGTTTTTGAAATTCACCTTCAGTAGTGGAAGTCCGAGGAGTGTCAAAGTCAGACATGTATGATGTAGCAAAAATTGAAAGTATTGTAACCAATGTGACGGCTGCGCCAGCAACTGCAATTTTCTTTATATGCACCATTGATTTTAACATATGAATTTAATTAAAAAACCTTGCATTGGCTCTAAGATGGTAGATTATTTACGCCTAAACAAGCTCATGATTTTTTGAGCGACGGAATCAATAGGGCATGAGCTACATGAGATATCAGAGTTTTCAGCCTCAATTTGTTTATCCATATCATTTTGCTTTTTTTCATCCATAGGCTCACTAATCAAAAATAGGTTATAAACAATTTGACAAATTTTACAATTACACGATTCACCATAGGAATCAATTAATTCCAAGCATGGGTTTATTAGACGATCGAATCGTGTGATAATAGAAATAATGATAGATTAGGTTCGCTTTCTCTGTCATTGCTTTAGACAGAAAAAAAATGAACACATTTGACGAATTAAAAATAAAAGATGACATACTGAGATCAATCAAGGATCTTGGTTTTACTACACCATTCCCAATTCAAGCACAAGCAATTCCAGAACTTTTACAAGGAAATGATGTAATTGGTCAAGCACACACAGGAACAGGAAAGACAGCAACATTTGGAATACCAATGCTGCAAAATATCATCCATGGTGGAGGAATTCAAGGATTAGTCATAGCACCAACAAGAGAATTAGCGATGCAGATTACCGAAGAAATAAAGAAAATTGGAAAATATACCAAAATTAAAGTAGTAACCGTTTACGGTGGACAAGGAATTGGAATTCAATTAGACGCACTACGTAGAAAACCAGAAATTGTGGTTGCAACACCTGGAAGATTAATTGATCATTTGGATAATGGTTCAATCAGAACTAATGATATCAAGCATGTAGTATTAGATGAAGCAGATGTAATGCTGGACATGGGATTCATAGAAGATATTGAATATGTTTTACAAAAGGTTCCAGGAAATAGAATTACATCTTTATGGTCAGCAACAATGCCACCTGAAATTCTTAGACTTGCAGATAAATATCTAAACAACCCAAAAAATATCCTAATTGATTCAGATGATTTAAGCGGAGAAGGAATTGATCAAGCATTTTTAGTAATTAAAGATAGAGAGAAACACAAGTATCTAACAGACTTCATTAATCAAAACAGAGGTCAAGTTATAGTATTTTGTTCAACAAAAATTCGAACAAGAAACGTTGCAAGGGATTTAACAAAATCTAAATACAAAGTGGTTGCAATCGAAGGAGACATGTCACAGAATAAACGTGAATATTCCATGATGAAATTTAGAAAAAATCAAGCAGACATATTGGTTGCAACAGATGTTGCAGCAAGAGGAATAGATGTTCCAAGAGTAGGATTGGTTGTAAATTATGATGTTCCAAATCAAGATATGGTTTATTTCCATAGAATTGGTCGTACAGCAAGAGCAGGAGCAAAAGGAAAAGCAATCACACTTGTATCATATTCATCAATCGCAGATTGGAAATTTATTAAAAAACAAATTAAATCAGATTTAACCGACTTGAATAAAACAATGGGAGTTGAAGTTCACATTCCAGATCCATTGAAACGTGACGTGGGACGACGAATTGCACAACCAATGCGTTCAGGATACGGACGTAGACCAAGTTATGGGGGTAGAAGCAGACCAAGTTATGGTGGCGGTGGAAGATCAAGTTATGGTGGCGGTGGAAGATCAAGTTATGGTGGCGGTGGACATAGTAGAGACGGACCTGCCAGAGACCAATACAAAAGAAGAGGAAGTGCACGCTCATCATATGGAAGACAAAACCGCGATTCCAAAAAGAAGTGGTAATTTAACACTTAAAGACAAGGATTAGTTAAAGAAGATAAGAAAAAATGCATATCGGATTTGTTTTATTAAATTGTGATTTAGGTGCTGAAGAGTACATTTTAGAAGAACTACAACAAGTGGATGAAATAAAAAATGCATATGTTACATTTGGAGCATATGACATAATAGCAGAAATTCATGCAGAAACTCAAGAAGATTTTGAAAAAACAGTTTCATTGAGGATACGACAATTATCCAGAGTAGTAAGTACAATGACATTAAATGTCATCAAAGGCGAATGACACTTATACGAAAAAAAAAGTGAAACTGTGTTGCAGCAAATTGAATATTCTGGAACAGTTTGGGCATTAAGTCACAACGACCCAGAACCACTAATTGAACATAGTATTAAGAAATTACAAGATTATGGAATTAAAAAAGAAGATATCAAGATAGTTGATGCACCAGATAGCCCTGAAGTTGGTCAGGTAGTGGTGGAGATATGGCCACATGAATTAGTTATCGCTAGAATTAGAACTGTCAGAGGTGAATCTTTTATCAGTGGAACAGAACTCAACATAGAATTAAAATCAGATGAAACAGGAAAATATATCGATTAAATTTGAGTAAACGTAAAGCAAAAAAACCCAAAAGTAAATTTCCAATTATCATAATAGGTGCAGTCATCATAGGAATCATTGTTTTCTATTTTTACTCAGCAGATCAAGCAAAAATTCGTGGATTTGCATTTGGAAATGAAATTCAATCTCTACAAGAAGAAATCCAAAATGAACAAGGACTATTCATTTCAAGCATAGCAAAATGGAATGAAAACTCAATCTCCGATTATGAGATGATTAGAATTGGAGAAAAACATCTCGAGACATTTAATGAATTGCTAGATAAATATGATGAATTACAACCACCAGATGCATTCTCAAGATCTGTAAAATTACTAAAATTATCTTTGGAGTATCAGATTGAATCACATGAACATCGTTTAGATTGGATTAAAAATGGAGATGACTTAGAATTAATTCGATCACAAGAATTAACACAATTATCATTTGAAGCAGAACAAGCAGGATTAAAATCGTTTAATGATGCAAAAGTAGGAATTGAGCAATAAATCTTTAAGCGTTTAAAATCACAGTATTTTTATGAAAAAACTCATATTTTTAATTCCATTATTGTTGTTGATACAGCCAGCATTTGGAGAGATAATAGTTGAAAATGATCAAACATACATTGGTAATGATGGCATATTGCATATTGTAGGTGAGATTAAAAATGATACAAAATCACCAGTGAATAAGATAAAAATCATAGCCACATTAATGGATGGTGATGGAGAAGTACTAGACACAATAAATGGAAAAGTTTTGACAAATATAATAATGCCAGGAATGAAAGGTAGTTTTGATATAATTACACATGAAAAAAAGATTGATAATTTTTTCGATTATGATTTGGGATTTGAGTATAAACTTGCAGCGCCAAAAAATCAAGTAATTGAAATTATTTCATCAGAAATGAAGAGAGACCAATTAAATAATTTAATAATTTCAGGAACTATTGAAAATAATGGCGATATTACTGCCAACATGATAAATGTCGTTGCGACATTATATGATAGAAATGGAAAAGTTTTGACAGTTTCAAAAATTCAAACACAGCCTGATTTTTTGAGAGCTGGTGAGGAAAGTCACTTTTTGGTTCCAATTTACGAGAAGAATCAATCATTGAATGTAGCAGATTATACCATAATTGCAGAATCAGATGAGTATGCAGCAGTTCCAGAATTTCCACTAGGTTCAGGTGCATTACTAGTAATTTCAGTATCATCATATGTAATTTTTTCAAGAAATCCTGAAAGAATCACTAATGCACTTGGTAGATGTTCAAAGATTTTAGCTCGACAATAATTCTTATACATACACACAAACAAGAATGTTAAATGACAATTTCAGAGGAAAATAAAAAATTTTTAGAAGATTTATTACAATACTATATTGACCAAGCAGATTCTTATAATCAATTTGCAAACGAGTACAGTAAATTTTCCAGCTCTAAAAAAGAAATAGCATTTGGAGTTATAGTTGGTACAGTGTATTCAGCATTTTTACAGACATATTCAAATCAACAATTAGAAGTTAGATTAGATGACATACAGGAATTTCATGAATTTATGAGAGATAATATTCATAAAATCACCAATGCGTTAGATGAAAAGAAGCTATAGGTAGGAATAAATCTAAACAGAAAGTGGATGAGTTATGTCAGAAATAATTGGATACAAAATTCAGCAAATTGTAGATAATGGTCAAGCAATACAAATCTCACTTACAGAAGATGTTCAAACAGAACCAATTTCACAAAAACAATTGATTATAGAAAATGTTTCAAAGAAACTTGATCAAGATACAAAAGAACAAGTCATGCCATTGCTTGAGGCAATGCTTCAGGCACAGCCAACTATCAAAATGAAAAGTTATGCACAAACAAATATCTCAATTACCATGCCAAAAAATAGATATGAAAAACTTGGTAGACCACAAGTTGGACAGGTATTAAGAATAGATATACTAAGAATTTAGAGAATTTCTTCTATTTTAGACAATTCAGATAAGGGTAAAGAACAAGTGAAGTTTTTACAGATAGTCACATTTGTTTTATCTGAAAATTCTTTTCCTTCAAAAAACGAGTATTTAGATAATAATTCAAGATTTTCTTTGTCTTTAATTTGAATTATAATTCCTTCAGGTATGAATTTCTTATACAAAGAATTTACAATTTCAGAGTTTTCAGAATTAATTATCGTAATTTCTGTGGGATGCTTTAGATATAGATTCATTACATTAAGTAGATATCCAAATGCAAATGGATTTTCTGCAGCAGAGGTACCATTTAATTCCAAAATTTGTTTAGATATTTTAAGAAATTTTTTATCGTTTACGAGATGATGAAGTTTTAGTAATGCATTTGCAGCAACTGAATTTCCAGATGGAACAGATAAATCATAATAATTTTTTGGGCGAACTATCAAAGATTCATGCGTATCAGCCGTAAAGTAAAATGATTTTTCATTTTCATTCCAAAAGTGTTCTATCATATAATTTGCAATATTCTGAGCCATATCAAGAAAATATGCATCAGATGTTATCTCAAAAACATCAATGAGAGAATTTACAAGATATGCATAATCATCCAAATATCCATTTAATTTTGGAATATCATTTTTGAAGGTCCTATGTATGAATCCATATTTAGAGAATTGTTCTGAAAAGTATTTGGCTGCATTTGTGGCAGCATTGAGATATTTTTCATTTCCTGAAATTCTATAACCTTTAGCAAATGCAGAAATCATCATAGAATTCCATGACGTGATAATTTTATCGTCAGTTCCAGGTTGATCTCGTTTACTTCTTATATCAAGTAGTTTTTTTGATGAACGTTTCAAAAGTTCAGTGATTTCATCTTCAGTTTTGTTAAATTTGAATGAAAGAGATGAAATATTGATATTATTTGCAAGAATTGTATTTCCTTCAAAGTTTCCACCATCAGTAACATCGTAATAGATACAAAATATTTCAGAATCATCGCCTAAGATGTTTTCAATTTCACGTTTTTTCCAAACAAAAGTTTGTCCTTCTTCTCCATTGGTATCTGCATCTTGAGCAGAATAAAATAAACCTGAAGTAGATGTCATTTCACGCATTACATAGTCAAGGGTTTTTGTGACAACACCAAGGTAGAAAGGATCTTTTGTAATTTGATACGCTTCAGCATAAACAGGAGGTAAAAGTGCATTGTCATACAACATTTTTTCAAAATGTGGCACAAGCCATCGGCCGTCAGTTGAATATCTATGAAATCCACCACCAATTTGATCAAAGATACCGCCTTTAGCCATTTTCTTCAATGTCATTAACGCAAATTCTTGAAATTTTGTAATTCCCGAAAGTTTAGAATATCTAAACATGAAAGAAAGATTTGCAGCATTTGGAAATTTTGGTGCTTGACCAAATCCACCATAGTTAGTATCTGCAACCTGTAAAAGATTAACTGCAGCCTCATCCAAAATAGCTTTTTCAATTTCTCCTCCGTCAGAAACTCTTTCCAGTTTAGTAAGATTTGACATAAATTGTTCAGCGGAAGTGCCGACATCTTTCGGTTTTTCCTTCCATGCTTGTGCCAACTGTCGACATAAACTACCAAAGCCAGGTCGTCCATAGGAATCAAGAACTGGAAAATATGTTCCAACGTAAAATGGTTTTTGTTCAGGTGTCAAAAATACACTTAGTGGCCATCCTCCTTGCCCAGTTGACATTTGGCATATTTTTTGATAAATATCATCCAAGTCAGGCCTTTCTTCTCGGTCAACTTTGATATTAACAAAATTTTCATTCATAATTTTTGCCACATCATCATTTTCAAATGACTCATGAGCCATAACGTGACACCAGTGACAAGAGCTGTAACCAACAGATAAGAAAATAGGTTTGTTTTCATCTTTTGCCTTTTTTAAGGATTCATCATTCCAAGAGTACCATTCAACAGGATTATCTTTATGTTGAAGTAAGTATGGACTTGTTTCTTTAGACAGATTATTTGGCATGTAGTAATTGAAAGTATTGATTATTTGTATGTAATCTAGATTTTCCAGATTGCCGTATCATTACGTTTGTAAATTTCTATGTTAATCTGTTTTAGCAATTTTTGTTTAGATTTTTCTGCCTTTTTTTCATTACTGTAATCTTTTTTTTTTAATAATTTGTCTAACAGAATCAGCTGATCATCACTTAGATTTTTGAAACTACCATTTTTAGTTACTAAATTTAAGAGTTCAACACGTCGAAAATCATCTTTTTTTAAAATTTCAGCCATACGTTTCATAAGAACATCCTACTAAAAATAAATGTGTGTTAGATTAGATTCAGTTATGAAAGAAATGATGCGTGCCATGGTTCTTTCCGAATGTAAAAAAATTGAAGATAAACCACTGAAATTGACAAATATTGAAAAACATTCAATAAATAATCCTGATGAAGTTTTAATCAAGATTGAAGCATGTGGAGTATGTCATTCTCAATTACACGGAATAGAGGGAGATTGGCAAGAAATAGGAATTCCTTCATCATTTCCAACAGTGCCGGGACATGAAGTGGTTGGAAAAATTATTGAGATTGGAAACAAAGTTACAAAATTTAGAATCGGAGATAGAGTTGGAATAACACCACTTTTGAAATCATGTATGGATTGTAGATACTGTGATGAAGGAAAAGAATACCTTTGTGAAGATAACGAAATAACAGGTGAAACATTACGTGGTGGTTATACAGAATTTATTAATGCATCAGAAAATTTTCTGACAAAAGTTCCAGAAAGTATGTCATCAGAATATGCAGCACCATTATTTTGTCCAGGAATAACTGCATACAAAGCAGTAAAGGCTGCTGAACCTGAAAAAAATAAAAAAATTGCAATTTATGGAATTGGAGGAGTAGGACATATGGCGATACAATTTGCCAAAGTAGAAGGATGTGAAGTAACAGGTGTGTCAAGAAAAAAAGATCACCTAAATGTTGCAGAAAAGCTTGGTGCAGAAAAAACATTCCAATTTACAGAATCTCAAGATGTGTTTTTGAATAAAGTTAAAAGTAATTACGGATTATTTGATGCAGCAATTGTATTTGCGCCATCAGACATTGTAACAGATACGGCAATAAAATCAGTAAAAAAAGGAGGAACTGTGATAATTGCCACAGTAGGTAAAATTCCAAATTTCTTAGCGTTTGAAGAAAAAACAGTAAGAGGTACACTAATTGGTTCTATGAAAGACATGGAAAAAGTAATTGAGATTGCACAAAAAAATAATTTCAAGGTTGTTACAGAATCATTTCCATTAGAACAGGCAAATGAAGTTCTTGAGAGGTTAAAAAATTCAAATATAGAAGCACGTGCAGTTCTAATTCCTTAAATTGCTAGGAATTTTGTTACAAACATGATTTGTAGACGTTGTCATCATACAGATGAAATTCATAAAACTACCACATCCTCAGAGTCAATGTTAAGAAGAGGATCCTGTCAAATTCCAGATTGTACGTGTAATCAATTTTTAGATGCATTTGAAGAGATTGATGATGAACAACTCTAGTCATATATAGTAAAAAAGAATTTCAAAAACATGAATAAACACGCGCCGAAAGAAGAAATGATTAAAGATTTGGAAAATGTCTTGGCAAAAATAAATGCTTTAGAGGTCACTGCCAAAGATGAAGAAGCAAAAGCTAATGTAAAAATTTTAAGAAAACTTACAGAAGGACAAATTCATTCAATTAATGAATTTGATCACTTGAAAAAAGCAATTGATCTTCTTACAATGCAATTATTTGAAGTTAAAGATAAAATAAATTCAAAATAATCATTCAGTTTGACATATAGGACGATATTTTGATATGATTTTGTCTACAATACGTTTTCTTTCTAGTTCTTCTGAGTCCCATAGAGGCAAAATTGCAAGGTAAAGACTCTCTTCATTGCCAGCATGTTGAATCCAACACTTGAAATTATCATTTTTTGTGAAAAAGTCATTCTGATCAGTTTTGTCAGATTCACCAGCATAAAGTGGAATAAAACCAGATTTATTTTGATTGAATATTATGTAAATTACTTTATCCATAGGAGGACCCCATTCGGATAGCTTGATAGGTCCAAGAAATTCATAATGAAGAATTTGAATTGTCACTAATAAAATTAAGAAGGCTCAAGTTTTAAATTTGCCTAATTTTGCCTCAAAGTAAATGTCAGAAATGCAAGATCCACATAATTATAGAAAAGTTGGCTACTCAATGATACTAGTTGCAGCATCACTAGCAGCAATTGGTATAGTTCAATTAGGAATTGGAGAAGATGTTCTCTTTGGAGATCAGATGCAAAGAGACAAGACTGCATTTTTTGAGATGTGTAAAGCAGGAAATTACATGCAGGAAGGATGTGAGATGTTTGATAAACCTGGAAATACATTATATGAAATTCCTAGAATGACACTAGATGATACAGAAGAATCTGAAACTATGGTTATGGAACAACCAGTTATGGAAGCACCACAAGTATCTGCAGAAATTGTTTCAATTCCTGAAGGATCAGGTGCACCAGGATGTGAAGAAACAAATGAATGTTACATTCCACCAGCACTAAACATTTCAAGTGGAACTACAGTAGTTTGGGAAAATAATGATAGCGCGGCACATCTTGCAACAAGTGGAACTCCAGATGGAGGACCTGACGGATCTTTTGATTCAGGAATGATTATGGCAGGAGCTACATATGAATTTGAATTTTTAGACAAAGGTGAATTTGTATATTATTGTCTTGTTCATCCTTGGATGGTTGGAACAGTTACAGTCGAATAATTACTGTCCATTCATGTAATCTTCCCAAGTATTAAGATTAGAAGTAAAACGATTCATTTGATACATTGCACCGCCAATAATTCCAGCATGATAACACGTGTATAGATAGATTTGAGAGTTACTAGGGTCAGTTTGTGTTAAACTCATACTGATCATTGAAAAGAAAACGAATGTTCCACAAAATGTAATTATTTTTCCAATCATTCCACCATTTAATCCAACAATCCTTCTTGTTGCTGCAGCCATAATTGTAATACTTGATACAATCAAAAATGTTGCACCGCCGTTTGCAGTGATCATGTCAGTAGCCCAAGGAACGATACCGTCATCAACTAAAGATGAATCAGGCATCATTGCACCACCATGGAGTGCAAAATTTACAGAGCTAAACAAACCACCAATTACTAAGAAGAAAAGAAATAATTTCATGATTTTTCGTTTGAATGCACTTCTAGTTTCAGACGGTTGTAATGCTCTTTCAGAAATTTTCAGACCATACAAAAATCCAATTCCAAATGCAGGAGCAAATAGAATATTCATAAGATAGGGATGTTCAAGGAATAATTCACCATAATAGGTATTGAGTAAAAATGCGGTCAATAATGCAATTCCGGCAGCAGTTCCAAAAACAATCAAATTTGAATATTTGAATATTTTTGGTACATTCTCATCAGAGCTATTCCAACTATACACAGAAAATTCTTTTGGAATTTGGATTAAAAAACACAGTAAAAATTGATTTACCCAATTAATCAATTCTTTTCAATTTGTTCCTAACAAATGATCATTTTCAAAAAACATCGCATTTTTATTTTAACTAAAATAACTTTACATAATGAAATCATTGTCAATTGTAATTCCAGGAGTAATTCTTGTAATTTTTGGAATCGTATTCAGTTTTCAAGGACAAGGAGTGGTAGGACCAGAATCATCATTCATGTATGAAAGTGAAGAATGGGTAGATAATGGAGTAATTATCAGTATGATAGGAGTAATTTTGATATTAATTGGTTATTTTGTGGAAAAGAAAAAGTTAAGTCAGTAATTTTTTTCAAAATATTTTTGATGATACTCTTCAGCACGGTAAAATTTAGAAGCAGATTTTATCTCAGTAACAATATCACTTCCGAATGTCTTTTGTGCAGATTGGTTTAATTTTTCTTTGACGTCTTTTGCAGCCTGTTCTTGTTCAGGATTATGACAAAATATTGCAGAACGGTATTGAATACCAATGTCAGGACCTTGCCTATTAGGCGTAGTGGGATTATGATTTTCAAAAAATACAGTTACTAAATCAGAATATGAAATTTCAGTAGGATCAAACTCAACCTGTATAGCTTCAGCATGGCCAGTTTTATCAGTACAGACATCTTCGTATGTAGGGTTGTCTGTATGACCACCTGTATATCCTACAGCAGTTGATTTAACACCATTTGTTTTAGAGAATACTTCTTCAACGTGCCAAAAACATCCTGCAGCAAAAGTTGCCTTCTCCATGCAGTTATTCATGTTAAACAATAAAAAAAGCTTTCAGAATTTTAAAATCCACAATCTAAAGGATTTGAAGGCTTTAGGATTTCTCTTAGCATAATTGTTGCATATGAACCACGAGATAGTTGGAATTTTATTGTATTTCCGTCAATCTTGAAGTTCAGATAATTAAGTGATGCATTACGAAATCCA
The DNA here is from genome assembly GCA_018647405.1 of Nitrososphaerota archaeon. Classification (GTDB taxonomy): domain Archaea; phylum Thermoproteota; class Nitrososphaeria; order Nitrososphaerales; family Nitrosopumilaceae; genus Nitrosopelagicus. The sequence goes on from JABGTD010000070.1 coordinate 16,882, forward strand.
CCTTCAACGGAGATTTCTTGGAAATCTTTTATGAAAAAATCTTTTGGAGTAAGTAATTCTTCATCAAGAATTTTTTTTATGTAATAATCAAATCTTGATTTTTTATAATATGAATGACCTACAAGTGGAATAGCAAGTTTTTGCTTAGGATCATTTTCAAATTTTCCCAATATAGAATTTTTATCAAAACAAACATCATCGGTTGTCGGTAATGATAATTCTTCTTCAAATTCATGTGCTAGGCTCAAAGTTTTGTTGAATAGAAATGATTGATATGCTTGAATGTAAAATCTTCGTAATGCAAGAGGGATTGAACGTATTGCATTCTTAGGATCACTGTCACTGGAAAGTTGTTTTAGTAAATTTCTTTCAATATCCATAGAAAATGGTAATAATTCAATTACTTCAGATTCAGATTTACGTTCAGATATTAATTTCCGTATTTCATTATTTTTTTCGGAATCATATTTTGATGAAAAACTCAGTATATACTCAAGTGCCTCTTCATAATCACCTTTAACGATTGATTTTCCAACTAGATGCGTTATTGGTCGTTTTGAACCAAACCTTTGATATCCAAAAAAATTAAGAATGTTTTCAGTTCCAAGAAATGATGGCAATGGATCATTCAAATCAGATACTCTAATTTCAAAATAATTTCCTAGCATATCTTTTTTTGATATTGGTTTTTTTACAAATCCAAGTCTTTGTGCAGAGTATTTCTTTCCATTATATTCTTCTAGAGAGTTTATTTTTTTGTAAGTGTAAACATATTGTTCTGTTTTTGCATTTGCATCTTTCAAACCAAGTGATTTTAAGATAAGACCATATCTCTTTTCAATATCAATTAATGCATGATTTGTATCAATTCCAGATTTCTTTAACAAGTAAACAGCATGCCCATCCAAATTATCAAATGAGTCGATGGCTTTTTCAGATAGAACCTCTCTCACCAAAAAATCATTTTCATTTTTTTTGATTTTTCCAGAAATAGGTGTAGATTTTGTAGTATAAACAGAGATTCCTATCTCTTTGTCAATTTGTGGAATCACGGTTCAATAATGACATCAATGTATTTTGATACGTTTACCTCAGAATTAAAAACTCCTAAAAGCAATTTGTAATCTCCAGATAATGCAATTTGACTTGCAGTGATGGATACAATAATTTCGTTAGAATTATTGAATTTATGTGAAATTAAAAGATCAGATGATTTTGTAACAGCAGATGCAGTATGAGCAGAATTGAAATTGATATCCCCAATGTTTGATGATGATGGATTAATACTCAAAGAAATTGTTTCAGTTTCACCTTTTTTGATGGTTATAGATTCAACATTGGTATTTACTGTAAATGGAAGAGATTTTGCAGTATCAACTACACCGATTTTATTTTCCGCCCATTCTGTAAACCAAATCTTATCATCTATCACATCAAAACCAAAAATTTGTGCAACACCACAATCGGATTTAGATTTATCTTCACAGTCAGCCCAGTTAGGATTTTTAGATGGTACCATGTATTCTATTAGTCGTTCATTATCAATATCAAATACTGCAAGTTGATTAGATGTTTGTTCATTGAAAATGAGATTTCCATTCATATCAGTTTCAGTCCAATAAGGTCTAGAAATTGGTGTTTTTATTATTCCAGTTGAGTTCCCATATGCAGATTTTTGAGGTGTTGAAGTAACAAATTTTGTAAATTTTTCTTCATTAGGATCAAATTTGAAAAAGAAACTACTAGAAGTATCTACAATCCAAACATTATCATTTTCATCTACAGACAATCCATTTGCAGTATTGAGATCATCTGGAAAATCATATACGTCAAAATAATTTTCGAGTGGAATGTCTATTCCTGTACTTGCCAAATAGGAATCTTGTTTGTATTGTTCAATATTGAATTTTAATAATAATCCAGTAGTTTCTGGAACCCAATTTGTATACCATAAATTATTTTTAGAATCAACTCCAAAATCACCGGTAAATGAATTTGGAATCGGTGCCACAATACTAGAATATGTAAGGTCATCAATGTTTTGAGCTAAATCAAAGAAAGTGATTTTACTTCCAGTGAAGTCGTTTACTATAATATTTGAACCACGTATAGTGAGTTTTTGAGGTAACGAACCTTCTTTAGAAGAAGGATAGGACATTGCGTCGTATGTTTCGCCAATTGTATCAAAACGCCAAATAGTATCAAAACTTCCATCAGTATACCACATTGTACCATCAGAAGAATAATCCATTCCCCAAGACATAGTACGTGCACCTTCAGGCCATAAATCATTTTGAAATTCAGTAAATCTTTCAGATATAGGATCAAATTTTGCAATTTGACCTACATTTGATTCAACAAACCATACATTTCCATCTGGTGCGACTTTAATTGCAAGTGGTTGTGTACATAAAGTTGGAATTTTATATTCTTGCACATAAGATGTTGATTTTGCATCACTGCCTCCACAAAAAGTTGCACGTTGATCATCAGGGAAATTATCCATAGGAGTTCCAGTTTTTGTTAAACTAAGTTCGGTACAATAATTATCAATTAACATCTGTTCACCAATTTTCTGTCCAACATCACAAAGTGAAGAATTACGGTCTTGAGTTGCAACTTCCTGACATGCAATAAGAGCTTGTTCATTATTGGTCAAATCAGATGTACGTTCTACACACGCATTCATCATAAAATCAAATCGATCTAAGACTTCTTTTTCTTCCATAGTCATGGTAGCAGCTGGCGGAGCAATTGCAAACAATACAGTCGATGTCAATAGAATACCACCCAAAAATGCGAATGCAAGTAAACCTTTTGTTTTTTGCTTCACAACTTTTCAAAATTAGAGCTTGTTATATCTGATTCTTAGAGTAACGATAAATCTCCAGTAACTTTATCAATTAAATTTTCAGGTGCAGGTCCAACAGATATACAAGTTGTTGTCCCAGGTGCAATTTGGGTATGGCCAGCATCAGTGATTTCAGACCATGGAAGGCCTAACTCAATTGCCCCTTTCTTAACTTCATTCAATTCCTTTATTCCAGAAACTTTGACAACAACTTTCTCTTGTCCACCCCACCAAGTTTGAAACCATTCTGGGTGTGATTTTCTAACATGTTCTGCACCCATAACACACGCATGACCAACTTGTGCTGCAATCTTACCTTTTCCCATTCCAAGATCAGTTCTAACTGCAATAACCTGTTTGATATCAGTCATATGAAATAATTATAGAAGTTGATGATAAACGTTACAATTCAAATACCAAATAAAGATACAAACCATACATGTATGATGCAGTAGTAGCAGGAGGGAGTATTTCTGGACTTTTAGCTGCAAGAGAAATTGCAAAAAATGGTCATTCAGTTTTAGTTTTAGAAGAAGGATTCGAAGTAGGAAGTCCAGAACATTGCGGAGGTTTAGTTAGTGAAAATGCATTAAAAGAATTAGGAATCGAACCGTCGCCAAAAACATTTGATAGTAAAATAGAATGTGCAAAAATTTTTTCTCCAAAAGGAAAAGAAATTACAATTAATTCAAAAAAACAAAAAATTATAGTCATAAACAGAAGAGAATTAGATAAACAAGCAGCAAGACAAGCAAGAGATAATGGTGCAGAGATTTCTGTGAAGACTAGTTTTCAAGAAAAAACTAATAATTTGATAAGAACATCAAACGGAAATATAGAATGTAAATTTTTTGTAGACTGTAGAGGAGTTTCAAGATTAGCAAATAAAGATAGAGATGGAATATTACTAACTGCACAATACGAAGTGTATGCAGACTGGATTAAAGAGGGTCAAGTAGAAGTATATTTTGATCAAGAAAAATATCCAGAATTTTTTGCATGGATAATTCCTTCAGGAAAAGGAGTAGGCAAGGTAGGAGTTTCAGGTAAAGGAATTAACACATTAGGACGAATGGACGAATTTCTAAAATCTAAAGGTAATTTTTCAACAATTAGAAAAATATTTGCTCCAATCTAGATAAAAGGACCAATAAAGAATTTTGTCGAAGATAATACAATAATAGTCGGAGATGCTGCAGGACAAGCAAAACCTACAACTGCAGGAGGCATTTTCTCATGTGGAATGGCAGGAATTATGGCAGGTAGAGCAATTTCTGAAGCAATAGAGACAGGAAATTCTTCATCATTGATGAATTATGAAAAAGAATGGAAAGAGAAATTTGGAAAAGAGTTTGAAAAACAAAATCTTGCTAGAAAGATACTTGCGAGATTAGATAATGGAACAGTGAACAAATTATTTAATTCAATTACACCTGAAATTGAAGAAGATATCTCAAACAAAGAAGACTTTGATTTTCATACAAGTTCAATTCTGAGATTACTTGGAATGAAGGGTTCCTTCAATACAATGCAAGCATTGATTGGAGGAGAAATCAAGAGACTTGTGCAAAATAAGGCCTAAAATTTCAAGGAAGATATAAATTCCTAACAGAGTGGATTTGAATATGTCTTCAAGTATTACACTACCGGTATGTAATGGATGTAGTAGACACATCATGCCAGGGGACAAGAATGTTAAATTTAACTGCCCAGAGTGTAACGCCGAACTAATTTGGAGATGTGGAAGTTGTAGAGAAGCCGCAGCCGCATATTCATGTGGTGCATGTGGTTTTTCAGGACCATAGAAAATGGCTCAATTACTTTTAATTGTAAAAATACTTCCTACTGGAACTGAAATAGATTTAGATAAATTAGTTGAAGGAATAAAATCAAATCTAAAAGATGAAATTGAATTGCGCAGATATACAAAAGAACCATTAGCTTTTGGATTAGAATTTATCAAAGCAGAATTCACGTTAGAAGATGCTGAAGGCAAGATGGAATCATTAGAAAATGCTGTTAAATCTGTCGAAGGCGTTAGTGAGTTCGAGGTGCTGAATATGAGCCGCATGTCAGTCGACATGAAATAGGAGTTTAGTTGACTCGAGATGTCGACCCACTACAGATGAGAGTGGGAGAAGCAAAACAAAGGGATATTGGAAAGAAGAGAGCCCGAATTGGTCCTGATGCAATGGATTATCTTCAAGTAACACCAGGCGATGTAATTCAAATTAATTCAAAAAAATCAACCTGTGCCATAGTTTGGCCAACTGATGAAGATGAGAAGTATCCAGATACAATAAGAATTGATGGTCAAACAAGAAAAAATTTAGGAGTTGCTTTAAGTGACGTAGTTGAAATAAAGAAAATAATAACAAAACCTGCAAAATCAGTTACATTAACTCCAATAGCAGATCAAGTGACAGTTGACAAAGAATTTACTGATTTTGTAAAAAACAGATTGAAAGGATTGCCATTAAGCCATGGTGATGAGATTTCAGTAATGATTCTCGGTAACGCAATGGAGTTTAAAATAGAAAAAATTTCCCCTAAAGGAATAGTACGTATTGAACGTACAACCACTCTAACAATTTTATCAGAAGCATCTGAAGATAAAAAATCTCGTATAACATACGAAGAAGTTGGCGGATTGCAAGAAGAAATCAAGATAATGCGAGAAATAGTAGAATTACCATTAAGACATCCAGAATTATTTGTGAGACTTGGAATTGAACCACATAGCGGAGTATTATTGTATGGTCCACCAGGATGCGGTAAAACATTACTTGCAAAAGTTCTTGCAAGCGAATCAGAAGCAAGAATGTTATCAATTAACGGTCCAGAAATTATGAACAAGTATTATGGCGAAACAGAAGCAAAATTAAGAGATATTTTCAAAGAAGCAAAAGAAAATTCACCAAGTATAATTTTCATTGATGAAATTGACGCAATTGCACCAAAAAGAGAAGAAGCATATGGAGACGTAGAAAAAAGAGTTGTTGCACAATTACTTGCATTAATGGATGGATTAACAGATAGAGGAAACGTGGTAGTACTTGGTGCGACAAATAGACCAGACAGCGTAGACCCAGCATTAAGAAGACCTGGAAGATTTGACAGAGAAATGGAGATCTCAGTTCCAAATGCTGATGGAAGATTAGAGGTTATGCAAATTCACACAAGAGGAATGCCTATTGCAGATGATGTTAACTTGAAGAGTCTTGCATCAGAGTTGCACGGATACACAGGTGCAGATATGAAATCATTATGTAGAGAAGCAGCAATAAGATCAATTCGAAGATATTTGCCAGAAATTGATTTAGAAACAGAAAAAATTCCGGCAAAGGTTCTTCAGTCAATGGAAGTAAAAATAATCGACTTTTATGATGCCATGCATGGCATAATTCCTACAGCAATGAGAGAGTTCTATGTAGAACGCTCGAAAGTTTACTGGGAAGATGTAGGAGGATTAGAAGAATCAAAACACGTTCTTCAAGATAATTTGATAGTTGCAATGAATGATCCCGAGAAATTTAGTAAAATGGGAATAAAGCCACCCAGAGGTGCATTGTTGTATGGCCCACCAGGATGTGGTAAGACCATTTTGGCAAGAGCGTTAGCTACTGAAAGTGGAGGAAACATGATTCTTGTTAGAGGTCCAGAAATATTATCAAAATGGGTTGGAGAATCAGAGAAAGCAATACGAGAAATTTTCAGAAAAGCAAAAGCATCATCACCATGTGTAATAATTTTTGATGAACTAGACTCACTGGCAAAAATGAAAAATGGAGAAGAAGGAGGAGGGATTGGAGAAAATATACTCAGTCAAATGTTAACAGAAATGGAGGAAGGAACAACATCAAGAGTAGTAATCATAGGAATAACAAACAGACCAGATTTGATTGATAGTTCCATGTTACGAACAGGTAGATTAGACTTGAACGTCTTTGTTAGCCCACCAGATGAAAAAGGTCGTTTAGAAATTATCAAAATATTGACAGATGGAATGCCTTTATCAAAAGATGTAGATTTACATGAAATTTCAGTTGCTACTCAGAGTTATTCGGGTGCAGATTTGGCATCATTATGTAGAGAAGCAGCAGTTGAAGCAATGCAAAACAACTCCAAAGAAATTTCAAGTAAAGACTTTGCTACAGGATTAAAAAAAATCAGACCGTCAATAACAAAAGAAGTAGAATCATGGTATGAGAAGATTAAAGAAGGTGCATCAAGCATCATTCCACGAGAGGCTGACAAAACGTTTTACGGTTAATTTGATATGGCAATTCCAATAAGAAATTACGTGTTAGAAGTAATCAAACAAAAAGAAAACTACACAGATAAAGAGTTAGAAAAGGCACTCACAAAAGATGGTACAATCATCACGGAAGGTAAATTCAATAAAGTTTTGCTTGATTTAGAGATCATGGGGTTGATAAATGTAGCATGGGTAACAAAAGATAATAGAAGAATTCAAGCAGTTACAGAAAAAGTTGAGGAAGATGAATATGAGCAGCAAATTAAAGAAACACAGGAAAAAGACTACGAAGCCAGCTTTCCTAACTCCTAAAATTATTAAAATCTAAAGTTAAAAGCTGCATCTAATGCAACAGCTAAGAAAATTATTGTTAAATATGGAGCAGTAACTTTGTATGCTTTCCATGCAAAGTCAGATGTTGGTTCTTTTGTTAACTTGTAATGATATACAAGCATTAGACCCCCAGAAGCAGCTGCAATTGCAGTATAAACAAGACCCATTCCAAATGCATAAAGCATTAATGAGTATGGGATTAAAATCAAAGTATTAATTAAAATGTATTTTGATGTTTTTTGCATTCCAATTAGAACTGGAAGCATTGGAACTTTGGCTGCAGAATATTCATCCTTCATTTTCATTGCTAGACACCAAAAGTGAGATGGAGTCCAAACGAATACAAGAAATCCAATTAAAAATCCTAGAATATCCATAGAGCCCGTAGCTGCAGACCATCCGGCCATAGAAGCTGCACTACCAGCAAAACCACCAATCACAATGTTTGATGAATTTAATCTCTTCAACCATGCTGTGTAAATTATCACATAGAAAAATATTCCAAGTGCAATGAAAAATGCTGAAATGTAATTCAAAGCTAATGCGCCATATACAACAGAAATCACACTTACAGTCAAACCATAAATTAAAACAGAGTTTGGTTTTATCCGTCCAGATGGTATTGGTCTAGTACTAGTTCTTTCCATTAATGGATCAATATCACGGTCATAGTAATGATTCAATGCACTTGAACCAGCTGATGCTAAACCTCCTGCAATAATGATGTGAATTAATCCCCAAGTATCCAATTCAGGTCCAATCAATTTACTTGCTGCATACATAGATGTAACAGCCGTAATTACAAGAAGAACAACAATTCTTGGTTTTGAAATTTCAATTATTTCTTTTATTCCCAATATACTCATATTTTTGTTGTATCGAATTTATTCCCTTCTAATAGACGATCTTCTTTGTTACATAAGGATAAAATAATACTCTGAAAGCATCAAAACAGAATTGAGTAATTGGGATCTAATAATGCCTGGAGGAGGGCTAACTGCAATCGGTCTTGTGGGACTTATCACATCATATTCAGGAATTGCCCATACATTCATTGACGGAATGCATGCATTGACCGGATTACTATTCATGTTCGGATTAATAATTTTAACAGCAGGTCTTTTGGAAGGAGGAATTTCAACATCAAATCGTACCAAAGCAACCGTACTAGCAATCATCTCAATTTCTCTAGGATTTGGAACATTTGCAACTACTATGACAGAAAATTCAACATTGCCATTATTTGCAGGAATATTGATTATGATTGCAATTCCGGCAATTGTAATTTCTTACTTTGCAATGAAAATGCCAGTATATGCAAAACCGGTTGGAGTAATCTTTGTTTTAGCATTTGGAACAGGAATAGGACTTTACATGGCATTTGGTTTTGTAGGACCAGACCCTTACATGGTTGCATCAGAAGTTTCCGAAGTAGAAGAAGCTGTAGAAGCAGCAATTCCAGAAGGACCGTTATTTATGATTTCAATGTTAGCCGGATCAGCTGAACAAGGTGCTCCAGACTATGAACCAGATGAAGCGGTAGTTTCAAAGGGTCATATCATAGAATGGGTGAACGATGATGCAATGTCACATACTGCAACAAGTTCAGTAGACTTTGGTGAAACATTTGATACAGGATTACTAAATGCTGGTGAATCTTACAAACTAGATACTAACAAGTTAGACCTTGGAACATACGAATACATGTGTATTGTACACCCATGGATGGTCTCAACAATAATTATAGAAGAGTCCGTAGAATAACAATAGTGAATAAATCTATTATTTTATCAGATAAGGATAAACAAGAACTAGCAAAGTATGCAGAATCAGAAAAACCATACGAGTCTTGTGCAATTCTAGTTGGAAATGAGACTGATGAGAACTGGACTGTAAAAGAATTAGTTTTAACTGAAAATACCACAAAGTCTAGAGTTACATTTACGATTTCACCGGACAAAGAGTTTGAAGTGGATCAAAAGGCAAGAGAATCAAACATGGAGATAGTTTGTATTTTTCATTCCCATCCAGAATCAGATGCATATCCGTCAGAGACAGATAAAAAATTCATGAGATTAAATCCATTTCCATGGATAATTTATTCAGGCAAGACAGAGGAAATGAACTGCTTCATTTTAGAAGACGAGAATGTAAAACAGATTTCAATAATATAGTGATAAATTAAATAGAACTAATTTTGCATCAAGAATATGGCAATGGATATACACGTCTACGACACTTATGTTAAAGCCAAAGATGGTCATACAATGCATTTCGATGTTATCACCGATAAGCAGGATCATGATCAAGCAATCAAATTTGCAAAAGAATGGCTAGCAACTGTTGGTGAAGATGGTGCAACTGTAACAGGAGAGGAATGTCAATTCTGTCACACACAAGGTGCCCCAGAACCAGTAGAAACTGAGATTAAAGAAAAAGGTTATTTCATCCAAAAGATGGAAGGCTGTTAATTCTATAATCTTTTTTTATTTTATTTTTCTTTTTTTAGAAAATCTTATCTATTAATCAATCACTTTTGATAAAATATGATTAGATTCATCTGATTTTGAAAAGAAAGGAATTATAGGATCATCATTATGCCTATGCCCACAATCAACAAAAACCCTACAAAAAGAACAGAGCGCTCTTTTTGATCTTTTAGGAGTTTTCTTTCATACATGAGTCACCAGTTCTTTGTTTAGATTTTAAACAATGTATCGTATTTTTACAGGTTCACGATACGAATGTATTAAAAGAAAATTTTATCAGGAGACGATTAATGTTAGTTATAATACAATAACTGCAAAGAATACTGGAACAAATACAATTGCAATTGTGTTCAAGAGTTTGATTACTGTGTTTAGTGCAGGACCTGCAGTATCTTTGTAAGGATCACCAATAATGTCACCTACAACAGCAACTTTGTGCTCTTCAGTACCTTTCTCACCTCTCATCTCAATTAATTTTTTAGCGTTATCCCATGCACCGCCAGTATTAGCCAAGTGATATGCAAGATAAATTCCAGTTACAACGGCACCCATTAATAGACCTGCTACTGCAGAAGGACCCAATAATATACCAACAACGATTGGTGCTGCTACTGCTATTGATGCAGACTTCCACAGTTCTCCCAAGGATGCAACGGTAGCAACATCAACACATTTTGCATAATCTGGCTTTGATGTTCCCTCTAAAATTCCAGAATCATTCTTGAATTGTCTTCTTACTTCATCGACCATTTTCTTTGCAGCTCTTTCTACACCACTGATTAGTTGACCAGTGATTATGAATGGAATTAATCCACCAACTAAGAGACCTACAATTACTGAAGGGTTTGATAAACCATAATCAATTACCATGTCGCTGAAATAATGTGTTGCTTCAAACTGGAATGCTTGAATCATTGCTAATGCGGCTAACGCAGCACTTGCAATAGCAAATCCTTTGGTTACAGCTTTTGTAGTATTTCCAACGGCGTCAATTTCATCAGTGATTTTACGATTTTCTTCACCCATTTCAGTCATTTCCACAATACCACCTGCGTTATCTGCAATTGGACCAAATGCATCAATAGCAAGAACAATTCCGGCTAGACTTAGCATTGCCATTGCAGTTAGTGATGTTCCAAATATTCCATAGAGTAATGGGTCAGAGCCTTCAGGTGCGGCTGCAGAACAGATAGCAAATGATATGATAATTGCGGTAACTAATGCAATCATAAATGGTCCAGTTGATTGTAAACCTTTGATAATTCCCATGAGTGTAAGTGATGCATATCCCCACTTTGCAGAATCAGAAATTTCTATGACAGGTTTTGATTTTGAGCTTGTATAGTAATCTGTAATTTTTTGTATAACTGGAACTAGAATTACACCAATCACAGTAGAACCAAACAAGGCGTATGCGATAGGAGTAGTACCTAAAATTACGTATGTGAATGCAAAGTTTAGTGCAATTGCAATTGCAGCTGTTATATAAAATGAAATATTCAGCGGTTTCATTACATCCGTGATTTGTTTTGTACCAATTGTAGCAGTACCGATGATTGATGCTATTAATCCAGATGCGCCAATTAAGATAGGATATGCAAAGTTTTCAGGTGAGCCGATTAATGCTGCTATCAATAATGATGCCAAAATTGTTACAATGTAAGATTCGTAAACATCAGAACCCATGCCTGCTGCATCCCCTACGTTGTCACCCACATTATCTGCAATTGTAGCAGGATTTCGTGGATCATCTTCAGGAATGTTTGCTTCAACTTTTCCTACCAAGTCTGCACCCATATCAGCAGCCTTTGTAAATATTCCACCACCAATTCTAATGAATAATGCTATCAAGCTTGCACCGATACCAACACCTGCAATAGTAATTGGGTTTGGAAATACCATGTACAAGAGTGCTGTCGCAACTAGTGCCATGGCAGGAACTGCTAGACCAACAGTTGCACCACCTCTAAAGGCAATTGCAAATGTTTTACCTAAACCAGAACCTGTTGCATTAGCTGCTCTAACAGCAGCTTTTACAGTAACTTTTAATGAAATAAATCCTGCAACTGCAGAAAGTGTTGCACCAACTGCAAATGCAATTCCGTTTGATGCACCAATAAAGAATCCAATAATAACAGATAATCCAATAGCTATTGGAATAATAATTCTCATTTCACGTCTCAAAAATGCTGCGGCTCCTTGTCTTACAGCTTCAGAGATTTCAAGCATTTCTTTTGTACCAGGTTTTTGTTTTGCAACCCAAGCAGTGTACATTCCAGCAACTGTAAATGAAGCAATTGCGGCAAGAACAGGTAAAATGACCTCTAAAGGCAAACCCAGAATATTATCATTAGCCATCGTATATTTGAAAAACGAATCGCTGAAGAATATAAATCAACAAGAGATTTTGGGAGAATTTCTTTTCCTATATGGATCAAATGTCTTTCCACGTAACCCCTGACGGACTAATTTATTGAATCTTTTTCCATGACTAAGATATGGGAATCTTTGATGGATCAATTCATGGACAATTGTATTTTCTAGAGTCTTTTCATCAGGGATTTTTTTTACATTGAGGAAAATTGTATTTTTTTCCATGTATGAAACCCCATAATACTTGTAGGCTGTAGTTCTGCAGCCTTCTGTAATTTCTTTTGGAGCGGCCATCACTTCTTTGTTGGTAAAAAATATGTGTGGTTCAGATGTTGAGAATCGTTTTGAGTATATCCCTACTTTTTCCAATATTACTAAACGGAGTTCATCATCTAGCTTCATGATTAGAGTCTAAATTTTAGACTTTATTGGATAATGTCAAATGATCTTGTCAAAGTGTAAAAGATGGTCAGAGTTTAGTGTAGTAATCACAAGTCATACAGCCACCGTCTCATCATCCCTTATTTCATTTGATTTACTATTTTTTGAACCTTGTCTCTGACTTCATTAGTAATTTCAGCAATTACCAGTCCTTCATTTGGTTGACCATACATCACAACAGAATTTGCAGGTGCAAATAGACATACAGGCAATACCAGTAAATCTTCCTCACCATCAACCAGCAATCGAATTGGAGGTTTTTGTTCAAAAATAGTTTTGATGAGATTGAAACTTTCAGTGCTAATTTCACCAGGATTGTTTTTTACAGTTAATTCAGTATTAATTGATTCAGCTAAAGGAGGAGAACGTTTCTCACGTTTTTCTTGTCCATCAATTATGTGTAGTAATGGAGTTAATCCCATTCCTAAAAGTAACTCTGATGTTGCATCACCAACAGTAATCACAACTTTTTCAGAATAAATTTTTTGAATATATGATTCTTTTTCAGATGAATCATTTAGAATTAGTTTACCTAGAGGAGTTTTTAATTCATCACGTAGGTTTGGTGGTAAAATCAAGGGATTAGTTTGCAGTAGCTTCGGCTTGCATTTCTTCTTGTAATTTTGCTGCAACAATACTACATTGTGCTGCAACATTTTTTGCTGCAATTCTAAATGCATTTGCACTAGGTGATTCTGCATCCGTCATCATTACTGGTTTACCTAAATCAGAACCCTCCATAATTCCAGAGTTTAACGGAATTTCACCTAAGAATGGAATTTCATGTTTTTCACTAATTTTTTTTGCTCCACCATTACCAAAGATGTAATGTTTGTTTGAACAATCAGGACAAGAGAAATAACTCATATTTTCTACAACTCCAAGTATTGGTACGTTAAGTTTATCAAACATTCCAATTGCTTTTACTGCAACGTTACTTGCAACATCTTGAGGAGTTGTCACAACTAAAATTCCAGTAATAGGAATTGTTTGAGCCAAGGTTAGCGGTATATCACCAGTACCTGGAGGAAGATCAACTATAAGATAATCAAGATTTGTCCAGTTTGTATCAACTAAGAATTGTTTTAAAATTCCAGAAATTATAGGCCCACGATAAATCGCTGCTTGATGTTCCTGTTCTGCAAAAAAACCAAAGGATACAACTTTAAGATCATTGAATGTTGCAGGTTGTAATTTATTATCTTCAACTTCCATCGCTCCATCTTTCATCCCTAACATTAGTGGAATACTTGGTCCATAGATGTCTGCGTCAAGTAAACCAACCTTTGCACCAGTTTGGGATAAAGCAATTGCAAGATTTAATGATACAGTAGATTTTCCAACACCACCTTTTCCACTAGCAACTCCAATTACATTTTTGACAGTTGACATTGCTTCATCAGCGTCAAGTGAACGACCTTCCATAACTTTTGCAGTAACTTTCATATCAAAATTATCAATACCTTCAATGTCATCAATAGCTTTTCTTACATCAGCTTCAATTTCATCATTGAATGGACAAGCCGGAGTTGTTAATTCTAAAGTGAATTTGAGATCACCGGAGTTTAATTCTAAATCCTTGATCATCCCCATTGAGACAATATCTTTTTTCAAATCAGGATCAATAACTGTTGCCAGTTTTTCTAAGACTTGATCTACCCCAACCATTGTACAAATTACTCATTCTCTTCATTTAAAATATTCTTTACTTAGTCCAAACTAATTAGAGAATTATAGTAAACTGAGGCATAGGTATGCTAGAAAAATCGGAATTATTTGATAAATCTTGGAAAATATCCAAAGGTTCATAAATAAAAATTCCATCAAAAAATTGCAATTGTTTTCGGTTTCAACTCTAGTAGATATTGTAAGAATTCCACCTAGTCTATTTGGTTCAACATTGAAAAAAGCCGCAGAAAGTATCTTAAAATCAAAATACGAAAGTATGATCAATCAGGAATTAGGGTATATCATAATGGTAATGGATGCCAAAGTAGAGCCAATGGGAAAAATGATCCCAGGTGATGGAGGTACATTCCATAGAGTAGAATTTCAAGCATTAACATTTTATCCAAAATTACAAGAAATCGTTAAAGGTGAAATTGTAGACATTACAGACTTTGGTGCATTTGTAAGAATTGGACCAACTGATGCATTGTTACACTTGTCACAAGTAATGGATGATTATTTGAAAAGTGATGTAGCATCCGGCATGATAATTGCAAATCAAAGTGGAAGAACATTAAAAGTGGGTTCCATGTTAAGAACCAGAATTACTGCAGTATCATTAGGTAAAGCAGCCACAATGGGGAAAATTGGAATCACATGTAGACAACCATTCCTAGGTACAGAAGAATGGATCAAAGAAGAAATTGCAAAAGCAAATGGTGAAGAAGTTGATGCAAAAAAAGTTGTTGTTGAGGAAAAATAATTGGTTAAAGAATTAGCATGTAGAGAATGTAGATGTGTAACAGTGGCAAAAGTTTGTCCAGCATGTAAATCAACAGATCTTTCACCAGATTGGAGTGGAATAGTATTAGTTGTCAAACCAACTAACTCAAAAATTGCCGGTACATTAGGAATTAGTAAACCAGGTAAATACGCATTAAAGGTAACTTAAATTGATATATTCTCCAAAAAGAGAATTAAAACGATTTTTAGATGAAGATGTTGGGAAGGGCGATATAACAAGTAAATTATTACAAAAGAAAAGTATTGTTGCAAGAATAATTACAAGAGAAGAAACAATTGTAGCAGGTACAATGTATGCTAAAGAAATTTTTGCATTAAAAAAATGCAGAACTAAAATTTATAAAAAAGACGGAAAAATTGCGAAACAGAATCAAACTATTTTAGAAATAAAAGGTAACGCAGGAGACATTTTAACATGTGAAAGAACAGCATTAAATTTACTATCAAGAATGTGCGGAATTGCAACACAAACAAACAATCTTAAAAAACAGATTAAATCAGTAGGCTCAAAATCTAAAGTTTTTGCCACACGAAAAACAGTTCCTGGTTTAAGATTTTTTGATAAAGAGGCAGTAAAAATTGGAGGTGGTGAAAAACATAGAATGACTCTCAATGAGATGATCATGATTAAAGATAATCACTTAGCAGTTGAGAAATCAATTGAAGGTATTTTAAGAAAAGCAAAAAAAACCAGCGGTAAAATTGAGATTGAAGTTGAAACTCAAAAAGATGCAATTTTGTGTGCTAAAATGGGTGCAGACATCATAATGTTGGATAATTTTTCTCCAGAAAAAATTAAGAAGACAGTCAACAAATTAACTGAACTCAAATTAAGAAATAAAGTTGTTTTAGAAGCATCAGGAAGAATAAATTTAAAAAATATTGCAAAATATGCAAAAACAAATGTAGATATCATTTCTGTAGGAAGTATTACTAATTCAGTTAATGGTATAGATTTGAGTTTAGAAGTTTCTTAACTTATTTCAAGCATTCTTTCAATTGCAAGTCGTGCCTTGTCAGCAGTTTCTTTTGGAACGGTAACTAGATGTTCCTCATTTAATAGAGAATTATAGACTTTTTCTAGCGTAATCATTTTCATATATTCACATTCTGCTTTTTCTGATGCAGGAATGAATTTCTTACCAGGATTTTGTTGTTTCATTCTGTATAAAATTCCAGTTTCAGTTGCAACTACAAATTCATTTGATTTAGAGTTTTTGACGTGATTCATCATTCCTTCAGTAGATAATATTTGTACTTGATTGGATTTGTAGCTACCATTTGCAACATCGTACATCATAGGAGTAGTACAGCTGCATTCAGGATGAATTAAAAATTCTGCATTAGCGAGTGACTTTAGTTTTTCTTTTACATGATCAGGTGTAATGCCAGCATGTACATGACATTCTCCTGCCCAAATTAACATGTTTTTTCTACCAGTCATTTTTGCAACATATGATCCTAAGAACATATCAGGTAAGAATAAAATTTCTTTTTCATCAGGAATTGCTTTTACAACATTTACAGCATTTGATGAAGTACAACAATAATCTAATTCAGATTTTATTTCAGCAGTAGTGTTAACATAACCAACTGCAATTGAATTTGGATGTTCAGATTTCCATTTTTTTAATTGATCAATATTTATTGAATCAGATAATGAGCAACCTGCATTGGTATCAGGAATGAGAACTTTTTTTTCAGGACTAATTATTGCTGCAGTTTCAGCCATGAAATGTACGCCACAAAATAAAATTGTCTTGTGAGGAGTTTTTGCTGCTTGACGTGCAAGCCCTAAAGAATCACCGACAAAATCAGCTACGTCTTGAACTTCAGGAATTTGATAATTGTGTGCTAGAATGACTATATCTTTTTCCCGTTTCAATTCTTCAATCTTATCTTTTAACATCCGAAATTCTCCCTCCAGTAATGATTTAAAGTATTATTATTTTACCAAAAAATACATAGAAATTTTGTTTTGAGGTAATTCTTGCCGTCATTTTGTTATTGAATTTATAACGGGTCCGAAGGGATTCGAACCCCCGGCCTAATGCTCCGCAAGCACTCGCTCTATCCATGCTGAGCTACGAACCCATTAACTTACTTTGAAAAATTGTTAAAAACGTTTGGAAAAAAATTATGCTTCTTTTTCTGCGGGTTTAACGTAGAGATAATTCATTACAACACCTGCAATGATACCACCAATGATTGGTCCTACCCAGTATAGCCATTGAACTTCCCATAAACCTACATCTCCAGATACTAAAGTAGGTGAAAAGGAACGTGCAGGATTCATTGAGGCACCAGTTAATGGAACACCAACTAAGTGCAGTAAAAAGACCATACCACCAATTGCACCGCCGTAAATCTGCTTTGGTGCTTTTATGTGAACTGCAGTCATGTAAATTACAACAACTAAAAAGAATGTCAAAATAATTTCAACTGCTAATCCAGACATCATGCTGTTGCCTAGTAGTTCACTTGGACCTCCATGTGCACCCCAGAATACCTTCTTACCAATTTCTGGAAATAGTGCTTGTAAACTTAGAGTTGCTACAACTGCACCCATTATTTGAAATAGAATGTATCCGATTCCATTTTTAACATCAATTTGTTTTGTAATCATCATAGGAATTGTAACTGCAGGATTGATATGCGCACCAGAAATATGTCCAAATGCATAAACCATGAATACGATAATTCCACCGTGACCAAGTGAAATGAAAATTACGGCTTCAGTTGATAATCCATCGCCATACCATGCAGCAGCTAGAATTACAGATAGAGGTCCAAAGAATACTAAACCAAATGTTGCAATTGCTTCTGCAAGCCATGCTCTTGGATTAACCATATTCGATGCGAATTTTACATCCAATATAAAACATACTGGTTAATTTTAACTCAAAGAATATTTATCTGGAAAAATCGTAAGATTGATATGATAAAAGAAAAAGAAATGGTGCCAAAATTTCAATTACAAGATGCAGATGGTAATACGATTAAATCATCTCAGCTGAAAGGAAAAAAGTTTGTTGTGTATTTTTATCCAAGAGATTTTACACCAGGATGTACAACGGAGGCAGATGAATTTTCTAAAGATTATAAAAAATTTCAAAAAGCTGGAATTGAGATTGTTGGAATTAGTAAAGATGATGTAACATCACATAGAAAATTTTGTGATAAAATGAATATACCTTACATTTTACTTGCAGATGTTGAAACAGAAGTTTGTAAAAAGTTTGGCGTATGGGGATTAAAAAAATTCATGGGACGAGAGTTTATGGGAATTAATCGTAGTACATTTTTAGTGAATGAAAAAGGTAAAATTTTCAAGGTTTTTCCTAAAGTAAAACCAAAGGGACATTCAAAGGAAGTCCTAGAAGCTTTTCAAAAATAAAATAAAAGAAGAGTAAGGGCGGTTAATGTCCAGTGTTTGCTTTTGCACCTGCAGGTCCCCAACCTTTTGGCATGGAGCCTCTAGTAGATTGTGCTGCTGCTGCGGCTGCGGCTTCTGCGGCTGCGGCTTCTGCGGCTGCTTTCACATCATCTACTTTTTTCTGTTCTAGACGTACCAAGTATTCTTTCTCATAGTCTTCAAGTTCTTGCTGCTTTGATTTTCCATCAGATGCACTTCCAGCACTAGCCTGAATTTCAGGTTGTGGAGGTGGTGGAGGTGGTGGAGCAGATTTTGCTTGTCCACTTGCAGGAGCATCATTTATCCAAGTACCAAATTTTTTGGCTTCCGGATGATATGCAAGTCTTTGTTTTGTTGCAAAGTACTTGTTTCCTGGTGCTGTGTAACCAGTGATTTTTGTTTTGTGATCATTCCAGTTGGATGGTGTAACTTCAACTTGTGCTGCAAGAGCTCTGCTACCAAAGTATCTGTTACCAGGTGCAGTGTAACCAGTGATTGCAACTTTTTG
>JABGTD010000071.1 GCA_018647405.1 Nitrososphaerota archaeon
CAACAAGGTTGTTTTCCATAGATGTTGCTTCAACTTCTACATTGGAAGGTGCAATAATTGTTGGTGATGTTGTATCAACTACAGTTATGGTTTGAGTTGCAGATGCGGAGTTACCTGAAGAGTCAGTTGCAGTCCAGGTTACAATTGTTTCACCAAGTGGGTATACTTCTGGTGCATCATTAGTGATTGATGTGATTTCCATTATATCAATAGCCTCAGAAATTCCAATTCTTACAGGATTAGATATGTCATTAATTGCCTCTTGAATAATTGATTCAGGTGCAATGAGAACTGGAGAGGTTGTATCAACTACAGTTATGGTTTGAGTTGCGGATGCGGAGTTACCTGAAGAGTCAGTTGCAGTCCATGTTACAATTGTTTCACCAAGTGGGAATACTTCTGGTGCATCATTAGTGATTGTTGATTGAGAATCAATAATATCATCAGATACAGCATTACCAGTATCAATTTCTATTCCATTTTTATCATATATTTCAACTTCAATATTAGATGGAACTGTAATAGATGGAGAAGTTGTATCAATAACTAGAATTTGTTGATAATCAGAAGCGGAGTTACCTGAGGAGTCAGTTGCAGTCCATGTTACGATTGTTTCACCAAGTGGGAATACTTCTGGTGCATCATTAGTGATTGATGTGATTTCAACATCATCAGATGCCCTAACACCAATTAAGTCAATAACATTATTTTCAATATGACTTGCTTCAATTTGGAAATCAGATGGTGCTGCAATTTGAGGGGAAATTGTATCTAATACAGTAATAAGTTGTATATTTGATATAGTATTACCATAATCATCAGTTGCAGTCCAGGTTACGATTGTTTCACCAAGTGGGAATACTTCTGGTGCATCATTAGTGATTGTTGTAATTCCAGATATATCTTCAGCGACAAATTCTCCAAGATTTTCAATTTCTGTTAATGAGCTTTCTGCTTCTATGATCAAATTTTCAGGTGCAATGAGAACCGGAGAGGTTGTATCAACTACAGTTATGGTTTGAGTTGCGGATGCGGAGTTACCTGAAGAGTCAGTTGCAGTCCAGGTTACGATTGTTTCACCAAGTGGGAATACTTCTGGTGCATCATTAGTTAATTCCGTATTTTGAATATCAGTAATTTCTGGTAGTTCTAAGGATATGTTTGTGCCACCAGAAATAGTTGCTTCAAATGTTTGATCAGAAATTGAGATTTCGGGAATAACAGAATCAACAAAGGTAATTGTATAAGATTGTGACGAAGAATTTCCTGAGGAGTCAGTTGCAGTCCAGGTTACGATTGTTTCACCAAGTGGGTATACTTCTGGTGCATCATTTGTGATTGATGTGATTTCAACATCATCAGATGTTTCAGGTATAGCTAATTCAATTTGATTTTGAACTAAGCTTGATGCCTCAATTATAAGATCATCAGAAAATGCAATACGAGGAGCTATAGAATCAATCAATACAATCGATTGACTAAGAGTTGAAACATTTCCTATAACATCAGTTGCAGTCCAGGTTACGATTGTTTCACCAAGTGGGTATACTTCTGGTGCATCATTTGTGATTGACATTACACCAACTTCATCAGAAATTTCAGGAATATCCAAAGTTACAAGATTTTGAGTAGACGATCTTGCTTCAAGAGAAATATCACCTATCGGAGAGATATTTGGAGGTGTAGAATCTTGAATTGTGACAGTTTGAGAAGCAATCGCCATATTACCAGCACCGTCAACAGCAGTCCAAATTATAGTATTTATTCCCAGAGGAAATGATGAGGGAGCATTATTTGAAAGAGAGAAGATTCCACTCTCATCAGTTGCCATCGCTTCACCGATATTTATGAGAGTTAATGGTCCAGATGCTTCTACCAAGACATCTTCAGGAACCATAATTGTCGGTTTTTGAAAATCATTAGGAACGGGCATTACAGGTTGTAATGGAGATTTGATAGTTTCAATTTTTTCAGATTCAGGAATAGTTTCTAATTCAAGTGTTTGTTCCTCCTCAATTATAATAGAATCTTGAACCAAAGGAGTTGAGAATTTCTGAATACGATGACCTTGTGTATCAGTAACAAAAAGATATCCATCATTTGAAATTGCTATATCTTTTGGAAATTTGAAATTTCCATTTTCATTTCCCATCTGACCAAACATTGATAATGAAATACCAAATTCATTGTAATGAATTATTCTATTATTTCTATAATCAACAATATAGAAATTATCTTCTTGATCAAAAGCTATTCCTTGCGGATAAATAGGATAACCACCGATACTATCATTAAATGTTTTTTCAAAATTTCCTTGTATATCAAAAACAATAATTTTATTTTGATTTGGATCAGTAACATAGATTTTATCAGAATTAATTGCGATATCTACAGGTGTAACAAAATTCCCACCAAATTTTCCACTTTGTCCAAAGTATGAAACAAATTCACCATCAAGTGTGAATGTTTGAATTCTCGCATTGCCAGAATCAACAATGTAAACAAGATTATCATCAGAGATGGCTATTCCACGTGGAGATTTGAAAAATCCAACATCTTTTCCAAATCCACCCCATTTTGAAATGAATTCTCCATCAAGTGTGAACTTTTGAATATCATGATTTTTGTTATCAACTACAAATACAAATTCATCAGAAACTGCTATTCCAGTAGGATGACCAAATTCTCCAGAGTTTGTTCCGCGGTTTCCCCATTCAATAAGAAAATTTCCGGTTGAATCAAATTTTTGAACACGTGAATTACCAAGATCAGTAACATACACATTGTTTTCAGAATCAAATGCTAAATGTTGTGGGCTTAAGAAAAATCCAGATTTTGATATTCCAGCCATACCCCATTGTGATTCAAAATTATGATCGTTTGCAGCATCAACATTTTCAATATATGAAATTCCTGCTAAAGATACGGTCAATGCTAAGACTAAGACTATCTGTAGATGCAACAGAAATTACTCTAAAAATCCACTCAAGATCAACCGTGTGAGTATTTTTTACAGTTTTTGTCAAAAATTGACTGGTTTTTCAGTCATTGAACTAATTGATTTAAATAATTATTTCGTAAATTCGTGGTTTAGAACGGTTTGTTGACATCACGAGTAAATACATAACTTGAGAGACCAATCATCACTATGCTAAATATTCCTAAAACAGCAATACTGGTCATAGCAGATAAACTATCCACATATCCAGACATCATCTCTCTAACAAGAATTACAGTGTAACTTACGGGATTAAAGGCTGCAACAGATGCAAGCCAATCAGGCATTAATTCAAGTGGGAAAAGCGCAGGACTAAGCAAGAATAATGGCATTCCAAGAAAATTAATTATTCCCCAGAATGTTTCTTGTGATTTTGCAGCAGCTGCAACCATGACAGAGATTCCTGAAAAACCAATTGAAAATAATATTACAATTCCCATTATAGGTGCAATCATCCACAGATTAGGCATACTAACTCCAAGCATCAATGCCATTCCAAGAATTAAGCTAGATTGGAAGGCTGCAATCATAGATATTGCAAGCATTTTTCCTAATGCAATTGATGAACGAGAGATTGGAGAAGTTAATGCCTTATTCATAAAACCATAACGTCTATCCCACAGAGTATTAACACCACCAAAAATACTTGTGAATATTGCAGTTAGTATCAAAACACCAGGAGCCATAAATTCAATGTATTCACCATCAAATCCTACGGATTGTATTAACGGTTGAGTTCCAGCAAAAATATTCCCCATCACTACAATCCAAATCGCAGGTTGAATTAATCGAATTATAACACCACTCTTTGATTTTCTATAACGTTTCATTTCACGCCAGAAGATTGCATATGTGTCAGAAATTATCATAATCCACGTCTCCTTGATTGATTGTGTTCTTTTCTTTTATTGAATTTTCCATTTGTATCATCTCGTAAATTATGACCAGTGTATGAGATGAAAACATCATCCAAGGTTGGTTTATTCAATACAAATGAATCAATAGATATTCCAATTTCAGATGAAGACTGGAAAATTTTTGGTATTACTTGAGTTGAATTGGATGATTGAACAACCATGGTATTATCATTAATTTCTACATTTTTTATTAAATCAAGCGCTTTGATTTTTTGGATGAATTGTTCTTGTTTTGTTTCATCAGGGATTATAGAAAATGTTATCATGTCAGTTTCTAATTTATTTTTCATCGATTCAGGAGTATCAACTATCTGGATTTTTCCATAATCAATAATACCAACTCTGTCACATAGACTATCTGCTTCTTCCATGTAATGTGTTGAAACAAAGATAGTCATTCCAAATTCTTTGTGAATTTTTCGTATGTATTGCCAGATTTTTCTTCGTGTTTGTATGTCTAATCCAACCGTAGGCTCATCTAAGAATAGAACTTTTGGTCTATGAATTAATCCGCATGCAATATCAAGTCTTTTTCTCATTCCACCAGAAAATGTGATTGATTGTTCATCTTGTTTCTCAGTTAATTCAACTAAATCAATTACCTCTTCAATTCGTTTTTGAGTTTGATCCTTAGGAATTTGGCTAATTTTACATTGAAATTGTAGATTTTCTCGTGCGGTCAGATATTCATCAATACCAATTTCTTGTTGAACAAATCCAATATTCTTACGTACTTTGGAAGGATTTGTTACCACATCAAATCCGTATACAGATGCATTACCAGAAGTAGGTTTCAATAGAGTGGTTAGAATCATCATTGTAGTACTCTTTCCAGCACCATTTGGGCCAAGAAAGCCAAAAATTTCACCTTCTTCCACGTTAAGGGAAATATTATCAATTGCGGTTGATTTTTTAAAATTTTTCGTTAATGAGTTAATTTCAATGGCATGCATAACTAACTTTTAGAAAAAGAATATAATTTGCTTGCTAAAGTAGATATTTCATATTTTAAATATTCTATATGATTAGTCAAATTATGCAAGGAAACAAAATCATGTATGTCATGGGCGTAGGAGGTTCATGTCTTATTGCCATGTTTGCTGCATTTATGGCGTTTAGATAAAAATGAAAATAATTAACAACTTAACATTCAAAGCGATACTGAAAACTAAAGGAAGGAAGACAGGCAAGGAGCATACAGTTTGGGCTAAAGCAGTAACTTACAATGATATGATTTACTTTTCTAGACGAAATCCAAATAGTGATTGGCTAAAAAATGCAATTGCACATCCGCAAGTTAAAGTTGAATTTGATGGAAATAAATTTTCAGGAGTGGCAAGATTAGTTCAAGAAAACAAACTTTCACAGAAAATTTCAAATTTAAAGTATACAGAAGAGAGTAGACAAAAAGAAGCTAGAGTTGTGTTAGAAATAAAATTATTGAAAAATGATTAAACTATATGAACTACGGTAGATAACCCTCTACGGTCATATTCATTTCCATCTTTCATTTCACTGACTATAACGGTAAATGAAATAACATCTCTTTGAACACATCTACTAGCATCAAGTTTTAGATGTACATCTAATGTATCAAATTCATGTTCGGGAATATTTGTTTCATCAAAGAATACTTTTCCGGTTGATTCAATTCGGAATCTATCATCTTTATGATGGAATCCAAGTTTAGTTTTCCTGCCATCTCTACCAATAGATTTTACATGAACATCAATTACTCCTGGTTTTGACATCGTGTATTCAGATTTTTGATTAATGAACACACCGATTTGGAAAATTTTTCCAGCAGTAGCCTCAGCCATCTTTTGAATTCCGTCATTCATGATAACATCAACAGATTTGATGGATGTAGGAACTTTGGCAAGCCAGGTGTTTGTTTTTTCTATTATTGCAGAAATATCACTTCGTCTTTTCTTATCTTCATCTTCAGGTAACTTGTAATAATCAACCCATTCCAAATAACTTCCAGAGATATCTTCAATGAAATCAATACAAGTTCTTTTGTAATCAGTTACATTGTCAGTTCTCTCAGAATCATCACCTGTTCGCATACTATCATAATCCATAGGCATCGCCATGTTCATTCCAGACATTTTGTTCTAAAAAAACTAATCTAAATACGGTATTATCTATACATGAAATATGTTTAAGACAATTACAGAAGATTTACAAAAAACATTGAAATCAAATTTACCACAGATACGTTTTCTATTAAAAAAAAATCCAGGTATGGCGTATAAAGAAATTGGAGAAATTGGAAAGAATGTAGGTAAAAAATACAATATTGAATTATTAGTTAATTTTCCACATGAGGGGAAAATAGATAATTTTGAAATGTATGGAAAACAGGATCTTAGTTTGATTATAGATATTGAAAAAAAACGTTTTCCAATTGATAGAAGTATAATAAAACAAAAAGCCATAGAATTGTTAGGAGAAATAAAAACTGAAGATGCATACATGTATGAAGATAAAGAGGGAGTAAGAATAATTTTTAACAACAACATACAAGATAAGATAGACATTCTTCCACATTCATTACATATTTGGTATGAATTCACACAACCAGTGACGGAATTTTGTGAATGGCTTTTACAAAATGTATATCTGATGAAAGAGGAAGATAGGTCATGAAACGTGCATCAGAAACAGATTATACAAAATTTAGAAAATATTTTACATTTTCATGTGTAGATTTATTGATCTTTAGAGATGACAGTTCAGTTTTACTTACAAAACGAACTATCAATCCATTCAAAGGTTACTGGCATTTACCTGGGACAATAATACGACGTGATGAGACAAGGAAAAATGCGGTGAAAAGAGCCGCAAAAGAGGAATTAGGAAAAGAGATAATGATAAAAGAAGAAGTAGGCATATACGAAAGCATAGTCTCATTCAGACATGACATTTCAAATGCATTTTTGGTCAAATTCAAGAATAAAAAAAATATAGAGATTGATTTTCAGTCAAATGGATATCGTTATTTTAAGAAATTACCGTCTAAGATTCCTGCACATCATAAAAAAATGATAATTGATGCAAGAAAAAATCTATGATTCTAGTTCAGTAATAAGATCGCGTACTTCAAAATTATCTGGGGCGACATCTAGAATTTTTCTACAGCAATCAATTACAACATCAAGTTCATTTTGTTTTGATTCAGGATTATCTTCCTTTTCAGCCAAGTATTGATGAACACGTAATTTTAAGGAAAGCGTTTCAACATCATATGGGTTGATTTCCAAAACTCTGTTGATATAATGAAGTGTCTTTTCTTCATCATTTAGCATGTAGTACATACTTCCCATGATGAATAAAAAATCAGGATCCTTTGAGAATTTTGCTTCTAATTCATTACCAAAAGATATGGCTTTTTCATATTCGCCTTGACCAATTAATTTTCGAAGTTTTCGTTTTGGATAACTAAAAAGACCGGTCATATTTTCACATCATTTACTAAGATAGTTTCATTATTCCATTGGAGATTAACCATTGGATGCCACCAACGAACGTATTATCATCAATTTGACCATCAGCCCAAAACTCTGCAATATCTTTTATCCATGCAGGTATTCCATCAGAACCAGAACCGCTACCTTGTGCAGTTTCAGGAATTTTCATTATTCCTTGATTAATCAGATATTGTATTCCACTAACAAAATCTGAATCAGGTATCTGACCCTCTGCCCACCATTCAGCATTATTTTTTACCCATTGAGGAATTTCTGTAATTGTTGCAGTAGGAGGTGCTACAAATGATGTGTTTCCACCCTTTACAACTTCTACATCAAAGGTCATTAATCCAGAAGTGTCTGGATTTCCACCTAGAATATGTTCAGGTCCGGTACCATAGACAATTATTGCATAGATGTATTTTCCTGGTGGTTGTTCTGCTATTACAAATCTGTGTGTTTGACCAGATGCGGTGTATAATTCAGATCTTCCTTCATCAATAGAAACTGTTTGGATTGGAGGTTTAGAAGGATCTGAGAAAACTGCAATATCGTAATGTACTTGATCCACAAATTCAGTAGGATTGACCATTCGTTTAAAATCAATAAACATCTCAATTTCACATCCTTGTTTCACAATTTTTGGACCGTAAACGCCTTTCACAATCATTGAAAATGTATTTGTAGATTCATTAAATTTTGTTTTTAGAAATTCCTCAGGACATCCTGCAGCTGCTTGTTTTGCGGCAGTGGTTTCTACATTAACAAAAGGATTTGATGATACATTTTCCTTATAATCTAATAATTCAAAGTCATATTCAACGGGTGGAATGCCTTGTGAAACATGCATGAATGTTTTAGCTTGAATAGGAAATGGAAAACCATCTACAATCCAAACTTTACTTTGTTGACCACCTGTCTTCCAAGTAAGTAGAATGGAATCAAATTCACCAGCTCCAATTGAAATAGTTTCTTGAGCAGAAGGCAGGATTTGTTGACCACCAATATTTCCAATCTTTCCCCATGATGGCGATCTGAAATCTTTTGGGCCTTTTCCACTTAAGAATACTCCATCGTCTTCTATTTCTTTTGTTGCAAATGCAGAAAGCCAAGCAATAGAAGATTTGTAAGCACTTCTATATGAAGAAATTTCTTCAGTTCCGCCAGTAGGTTCTGGTGCAACTTGGCCAACATCCATTATTCCTTTAACAATTTTTTTTCCATCATAAACTAAAACTTGTATTCTGAATTTATCCTCAGTTCCAACACGGACTTCTTCTTGAACCCACATCGCCATGTCAAAATCTGAACAATCTAAATAATCAACATGACACACATTGAAACTAAAATAGTCACCGACTTTGAGACCTTCTCCAACATACCAAGACCCATCAATGTTTACACCACCTGCTTGAAATCCACCTGAATTAACTTGAGCAAATGAATCTTGAGATGCTAAAGGTATTAAAAATAATAATGCAGATGCTGCTACAATAATTGGTAGTCTCACAAAGTTCAGACTGCTATGAGTATATTTAATGTTTGATAGATTTTACAATAATAAAATAAAATAAAAAAAGAGAAATTGAGGTTATTTTCTTATGGATTTAGTTGTGATACTGCTTCTTTGCAGACTGCTACGTTACATGTACAATCATTAGCACAGAGACAAGTCCCTTGCATTGCACAGTCACATTCATAATCTGGATCGCCAGTATCTGCTTCGCATCCGCATGCTTGATCTGTCATGACATCCTAGTCCCAAACTTAGTTTTAAGGGTTTTTCAGATTTCATAACAGCGTTAGTGGAAATTGAATAAAAGTGATTTTGGAATTTCAGATAAAGAATCAATGGTATCAGATAAATCTGAAGATGTGGTTGTAAGATCAAATGCAGTTTTTAGCACATGTATCTTATCAGGATTTTTGTTAAGTGAGTCCTTAATTTTATAAAAATTATTTCTATTCTGATAAATCAAATACAAATAACAATCAGCAAACAACGAGTTTTGAATAAGATAGTTTGCTTTTTTTTCAATAATGATTGAGTTTTGGTTTTTTTCAATCATATCAGAAAAACCACAAGTAGATTTTAACATTCTAATCAATAATGAAGAAGTTGCTCTTTCAATTCCTGTTTCAGAGATAATTTTATCTACAAATTGATTTGTATTTTTTTGTTTTAAACCTCGCATTGATGATAATGCTTGAACAGGATTTGGCAGAATATTATTTTGAAAGAGAATTGAATCAATGAGAAAAATTATACCAGATTTTATCCAGCACGATACAAATGGATCTTCATGTTCAAGGGCATTTTTTGCCTTGGATAACGATAGTTGTGATTCAACAAGGGAATTTTTGGCAGATGTAGAAAATAACACATTTTTCTTTTCTTGAACTTTAGATACTAACATCTTAAGTTCCCATTGGGTATCTTGTATAATTTGGATATTTCCATAATGAATTAGGTATTCAGAATTAGTTTCAGATAGACTTCCATGAGATATTTTTAGAATTTTAGATTCATGTGTTATAATTTCATCAGATATGTCTTTTCCATCAAAAATAATTAAATTCTGTATACCACAATTGATGTCAAAATTATCAGAATCATATCCACCAAGTGCTATCGGAGAGTCATTAGAACCAATAATTTTTGTAATTTCATCCAAGTTCATGATAATATTTCCACCAACAAGTAATTATTTTGATTACTCAAAACTTTTTTGGGAATATGGTTAATTCAAATTTTTTAAAAATAAAAAATTATGCGGATTCGTTTAATTATGACAAATTTCTTGTCAAAACAGCTCCTATAGTGTAGTCAGGCCAAGCATATTGCCCTCTCAAGGCAGTGACTCGGGTTCAAATCCCGATGGGAGCATTCATCATAACAAGATTTTAAATCTCAATAATAGATATAATATCATGGAACTTAGAAAATTAAAATTAAAAGAACAGTATAGATCAGATGAAGATGACATAGTTTCAGATTTCTTAATTCCTTGTCTGAATAATTGTATTGAGTATGATAGAGCTGTGGAATATGTAACATTAGGTGGACTTACCACATTATCATTGGGATTTCATAATTCAACACCAAACGCAAGAATGAGACTAATTTCAGGACATCAATTTGGAATAAAAGATTTGAATATGATGACAAAACTATTTTCAGAAAATGGAAATAAATGGAAAAATTTCAATCCAGAATTAATCAAAGATGTGAAATTAGAACGAATTAGAAGATTAGTTAGTGATGGGAATCTTATGTTAAAAATTGGAATACCAAGTTCAGAAGACATTGATGGAACATTTTCAGAAAAAGTTGGAATTTTCAGAGATGCAAATGGAGATTCAGTTGTTTTTTCAGGTTCATCAAGCGTAATGTTGGCTAGGAAAAGTAAGAATTTTGAAACTATAGATGTATTCACATCATGGAATGATAAGTCAAGAGTTGAAACAAAAATTATGGATTTTGAAAAATTATGGATAGATGAGACATCATCAGTAAAAACTTATGATTTTGACTATGCTGAGAGAAATAATTTATTGAAATATTCTTCAGAATGGGCTGTTAATCTTAATTAAAATTAAAATCCTTCATTTCAAGTTCAGATTTATTTTCTAGGAAATTCATTTTATTAATTTTATAATATATTATTTCTCCACGACGTTCAATTACTGCGATAATAGGCTCTTTGCCCATTTGAGTTATTTCATGTATGTTTTTGTAAAGTTTACCAATCTTTTGTTGGGTACCTTCATTGAAGGCAAAGATGAGAAATTTGGCATCTTTTTGTCCATAGGTTCCCTTTTCATACACTCTAAAATCAGAACCAAAGCCAAAACCATCTTTAACAACATATCCTTTAGTTCGTAAATCTCTGTAAAGTAAAAATTGTGTTAAAATATCATCATTTTTTTGAATGTATTTTTGGATTAATTCATCAAAAACAATATTCTTGTTTACTTTTTTTAATTCAAGTTTATTGTTATAGAGAAGATATAGAGTTTCAAAGGAGTTAAGAATCAAAGTATCATTTTGTGATTCACCAAATCCCCTCTCATTCAAAATATTCTGCATTTTTGGATTAATCACTATTGTTTTTTCATCTATGAATTTTGCTGTGATCTTTGTTTCAAAATCAAACGACATACCTCGTTTAGAGGTATTGTGATATAATAATTCTACAGAATACACTCAAAATTATACAAGATCCCTGTATGTTATGCTAATCGTTAAAATAGGGTTGTTAGAGTTTCATTGATATGCATGGTGCTTGTTATAGAAAAGGAAATGGACAACCTTATGCCAATACAAGGCATATCAAAGGAAAACCTCAAATCAAAATTGCAAAATTTAACAGTGGAAATAAAAAAAGACAATTTGAATATTGTGTACAATTAAAGATTAATGAAAAAGTCCAAATTAGACATATGGCTCTTGAATCAACTAGATTATCTGCAAACAAGACACTAGAAAAAACTACAGGTGAAACAGGATATAATTCACGTTTGAGAGTTTACCCACATGTTAGATTAAGAGAAAATAAAACTATTGCAGCAGCAGGTGCAGATAGACTTTCAGAGGGTATGAGACGTGCATTTGGAAAAGCAAACAGTCTTGCAGTAAGAGCAAGACAAGGACAAGTCATAATGGAAATGAATGTAGATAAAGAACATCTTGAAGCGGCAAAAAGTGCATTAAGAAAATCATGTGTCAAATTACCAGGAACACCAACGATTGTCTTCTTTGAAAATAAGAAAGTAGAGAATTTATCCTAATTCCTTTTTTAGAAATTTTAGAAATTCATTAAATTCATTATCAGTTGGATTTCGTTTTAAAATTCTTCTATGCTGGTAATAAAAAGAATTAAACAAACGTCCAATCATAATTCCTGAAGAAAATGAAGGGGAGTCAAGATTTGAGAATTCATCAATAATTTGCTTAGTTTTGTTATTTTCAGTTTTTATTTCACTAATTTTTTTTATAAGAATTTTTATGATTTGTTCATCCATGTATGGTTAATACAATAGATGAATTAAAAAATTGATATTGAATCATTAGGCTTTAATATGCAACTTTTTTTTAGACGTTTGAGCAGTCATAGTATAGTTTGGTTATTATTCTAGCTTGCCAAGTTAGTGACCCGGGTTCAAATCCCGGTGACTGCATTCTAAAATTTTAAAAGAATACCTCAATGAAAATAATCAATTTTAGCTCAAATCATCAAAAAACGAATTGATTAAGATAGTATTAAATTAGTTTTTATTTTATTTTTGTTATGGGAGAATTTACAGAATTTGCAGAAGCACTTTTAGATCAAATTTCAGTAGAAATTGATGAAGAAAAAGAGATTGTAAAATTATCAGAAAAGATTGATGACGACCCAGAATTTCCCAATCAATTTACAGAATTAGAATCATTTTCTAAAGAAATATTTCCAGATATTTCTAAAAAAGTTGAAGAGTTTACTGGATTTTCAGTTAAACCAAATCTTAGAGTTGAATTTCCAGATTTAAAGGGATTTAAATTATTGAAAGGAAAAAAAGTGTTTGCAACAAAACAGTCAAGAGATTTTGTTGATGAATTATTCTCAGCAGTTGCAGATTTAGATATCAAAGGAATTGCAAAATTAATTGAAAAAGATACTGAAAAATTTTTAGTATATTCTACTTATGCAAAATCATACATTTCAAAAATTTCAACCACCTATGGAGATTATTTAGATTCTTGTGTATATCTTAACAAGTTTATTCTATCAAGTTACCCAAA
>JABGTD010000058.1 GCA_018647405.1 Nitrososphaerota archaeon
GGTGCTTCTTCATAACCAAAGCTTAGTTTAGCCAAACTGGAAAGATCTTCCAATTCAATTGGTTGATATTTTTCTTTGGAAGCTTCAATGTCAGGTTTGAGGGATGCAGGAAGAGATTTGATTTTAATTATTGGAGAATAAAGTTTAGAATTATCTAAAGTGGTATCTACTAATTCAAGTTTTTCTTGACCAGAATTAAATCCATAACAAAGATAATGACCGATATTTTCAATTGGTGTGAAGTAAATCACAGGTTTTTCTTTTAACAAATCCATTTGAACGGATAATACTTTTTTCCCATTATGCTCATGAAGAAATGATACACGTGGAGAACGTTCTAGCGCACATACCAAACGTGTAAATTCTAAAGGTGAATCCAATTGTACATAATTTGGTAGAGTTGCCATTGATTATTTTTTTAGAAATTCTAAATTAAAGCTTACTGAAAAAAATTATGTGCGTAAATCAATAATATCATTCACGCCTGCGCCAGTTCCAATTAATGTAACAGGCACACCTAATTTTTCTTCAATATTTTTTATGAATGCTTTTGGTTCCGAGCCTAAGTCATCATTAGATTGTGCGCCTGCACATTCAGGAAATCTTACATCTAATTTTGTAATTGAAATTTGATTTGCACTACTAAGCATAATTGCACGGCTGGCAAGATCAAAATCAAATTCAGCTGCACGCCTTAATCGTCCAGTTACAGTTCCAAATTCTTCCCAACCTTTTTCAGATGTTTCTTCAGCACTAAGTTCACCTTCCATTGGACCGGTACCAACTCTAGTCAAATATGATTTAAAAACAACAATTACATCATCAATTCTTTTTGGACCTACCCCCTCATCAGCACAAATTCCAGATGCAGTTACATCTTTAGTGGTCACAAACGGATACGTTCCA
The DNA here is from genome assembly GCA_018647405.1 of Nitrososphaerota archaeon. GTDB lineage: Archaea > Thermoproteota > Nitrososphaeria > Nitrososphaerales > Nitrosopumilaceae > Nitrosopelagicus. The sequence goes on from JABGTD010000058.1 coordinate 907, forward strand.
TGCCAAAGTGATAAATGAGTACCTTGAGTTCCTTCTATCAAAATATTTTCATTTTTATCTAAAGCAGTATTAATTTCAAGAGGAACATCAACAATATATTTTTGTAATGATTCTATTTCTTTTGCCATTTTCAAAGTTCTCATTGCACGTTCAGCATTTGCAGGACCAGTTCCAGAGCCAGTACTTCCAATTTTTTCTTTTAACCTGCCCTGTGAATCAGCTTCAAGATGATGTTTTTCAATTATTCCACAATTATTATCAAGAAATGATCTTCCATCTGTACCAAAATCATTTATTTCTTTTAGAAAAACATCAGGATTTACAACCACGCCAGGTCCAATCATTACTCTAGAAGTTTTATTTAGAAATCCACTTGGAAGCATTCTGACTTTGAAAGTTTTATCTCCATCTTTGATGGTATGACCAGCATTTGGACCAGCACCACCTCTAACAACTATTGATGGATTGTCTTTTTGTGCCAAATATGAGATAATTTTTCCTTTACCTTCATCTCCAAAAAAACCTCCAACAACTATACTCGCACCCATAACACAAATTTCTAAATCATGTATTTAAGCTAAAGTGCATTACGGTTAATATCAAGTCTTCAAAGTTGATAGTGTGTCAGAGCCTAATTTTGCAGGAAATATCATTGTAAATCTTGCCAGTTTACCAGATTTTCTAAGAACACCAATTCTCAAAAAAAGAATGACAGAATTTTTTTCAAAAAATGATGATGAAAAAGCAGAGATCATAATTAATGCACTTAACGCAGGTCCAACCATTCCATTTCCTAATTTCTCAAAGTTATTTAGAACGTGGTTAGATGTACTTTCAACCATCAATAATGAAAATAGAGAAGATATGTTTTCAAATTACTTTAAACATATACTAGCATCACCAGAGAAAATCATTCTTTTTAATTTAGATGCCATTTTTGAGATATTTTTACAAGTAGACAGTCAAAAACAGAAGATTTTGATTACATCCATAAAGATAGTTTTTGATAAATTAGACGTAGAATCTAAAAGAAAGATGAATTTGTTAGCTCCAGATTCTGCTAAAAAATTATTTAATTTCTAAGCCTGTTTTTCTTCAGGGTTTCTATTATCTTCATTTTGGAAGTCAACATAATCACCTTCAGGAGTCATTACACCAGCGAATATTTTTTCATGTTTTCGAAGTACCTTTCGATGATCTGATAGAGATAAATCAAGATGCATTTCATTTATGACCATAATTTTCATCTCTTTCCATTCATCCCAGCATTTAGGACAAATTGGATATTTTTCTGCTTGAGATTCCAATTCTTGATTTTCAGGTATCTCCTGTTTGCATTTTGTACATGTTTTAGTCAATAAGAAATGGTAATTTTATTTCAATTTATCTCTTATTGATAAAAGCAATAATACTCTAAAAACAGAAATAGAATATGAAGATCAAATGTCCAAAGTGTAAAGAACATGCAGAATTAGCTCCAGATTTTTCATATGTAGAATGTAAAAAATGTGGTTTGGATATGAGTTATGGAGAATACGTAAGATTTGTTGCGCATAATGAAGCACAGTATTCCGATATTTTAGGAGATTATACAGGAGCGACAGAAGGAGAAACAGCTGGAACGTTGGATGATTGGGAAGATTGAATGGAATCAAACAGTTTATGAATCAATTTTCTACAAGACTTAATTAATTTAGTAATAGGGAAATAATTAATGGAGTTCTTATTAGAAAATATTTTAAATCTAGTTGGATTCATTATCGGGATAATCATAGGCGCTTTCGCATATGTCGGTTATAAAAATACTGGAAGCCCAGTTTTATTTAGATTAACAATTGCATTCTTTGCAATTGGAATGGGGTTTGGAATAATATGGGGAGGATACATGATTGATGATTTAGTATTACAGGAAGGAAAAATTAATCGAGGATTACAAGCATTAGGTTTAGGAACACAAACAATAGGCTATTTTTTTATCGCATTCTCACATACAATAAAATCATTTTTTCCAAAATCAAGATATTTTAGATCAGTTGGAATTTTACCATTGTTTGCGCTATCAGCAATGAATATAGAACACATCATAAGATCATTTTCATTTATTTTACTTGTTTATGGAGCAATTGAAACATTTGTTTCATTTTTGGAAGGAAAACAAAAAGGCGCTTTAGCTGTAGGGACCGGACTTGCATTGTTAGCATTTGGTGAATTTATCGCATGGTATTCATTAGTTTTTCCAGAATCAATCCTTTATTCAATTTCAATTTTATTGAAGATATCAGGATTAATTTCCTTGTTTGTACCGATTTCAAGATTGCCTTTAAGAAAAATGAAATTTGATGATTTTGAAGAGGAAGAAGAAGATGAATTTGGAAAATAGGCATAAAATATTTCAGAGTCAAAAAAGTTTAGTCTCTTTGTTTATTCAATATATTGAATAAGATCATAGCAGAATCATGTAGAAATTTCTTAAATGAGCACATATCGAAAACAGATTCAAATTGTTGGTGATATTTTAGATGCTGCAGAAGAACTTACTATTGATCAAGAAGGAGCATCAATTACTAAATTAATTCAAAAAGCAAACATTTCTCATAGTAGAATTTCAAAAATTTTAACAAATTTAGTTTCACAGGGATTACTAGAACAGATTGATTCTAAGCGAGCGTGTAAATATAAAATTAGTATGACTGGAAAGGAATTCTTAAGAGAATTTAAGAGATTTTCGGAATTTACAGATAATTTTGGTTTAACAATTTAGGAAAATCAAACAACATAATTATTTGTGAAGTTTAGATCTTTAATGTGAACATAGTAAACTGTGATAAAAATGGAATAAATGAAATTGTAAATGCATATGAAAATGGACAGATTATTGTGTATCCAACCGATACAGTTTATGGCATAGGTTGTGATCCTTTCAATAAAGATAGTATTTCAAAAATTTATGATCTGAAAAAAAGAGAGGGTAGTAAGAGATTTCCAATTTTAGGATTTTCAAAGGAAGAATTGGAAAAAATTGTTGAATTCAATATAGATGCTGAAAAAATTTCAGAAAAATTTTGGCCTGGACAGGTTACATTATTACTTCCAATTAGAAAAGAAATGGCTGAAAAAATTAACAATAATGGAAAGTTAGCAGTGAGAGTTCCAAATAATGAATGCGTGTTGGCAATTTTAGAGAAATGTAAATTAATTATTGGGACTAGTGCAAATATATCAGGACAAGAATCAATTTTGGATTCTAACGAATGTAAAACAAAGATACCTGGAATTGATGTTTTAGTAAATGGTGGAAAAATTACTAGTTTAGGAGAATCAACTATCATTGATTTTATTGATGATCAAGTGAAAGTCATTAGAGAAGGTTCGATTTCAAAAGATGAAATAGAGAATATATTATGAATTTAATTATCACATGCCAAAGAAATCTTGAAGAGCCAACTATTTTGGAGATACAAAATATGTTAGAACGATTTGGAGATACAGAACCAATTGTTGAAAAAACTATTTTCTCAGGAATAATTCAGGTTGAGAGTAAATTGGATATAATGAGGGTTTTAGAAAATTTCAAAGAGATAATCGAGGATGAACCATGGTTAATCAAATATTGTTCAAGAATAATTCCTATTCAAGTAGAATGTGAATCAAAATTAGATGATATTAGAGATAAAGTGAATGGGTTATCCGGGATAATTAAAAAAAATGATACATATAGAATTACAGTAGAAAAACGACAATCATCATTACATGCTAGTGAGATTATTTCAAAAATTGCAGATTCATTATCGAATAAAGTTTTATTAGAAAATTCAGATTGGGAGATAATTATACAAGTGTTAAGAAATAAGACAGGAATTAGTATAATTCCACCAAATTCAATTCTAAGCGTAGACAGGCAGAAACGTGTAGAACTAGATTAGTATAGATGCTTTTTCAACAAGTAAATCTGCAAGTGGTGTTTTAGATTCAATTGAATTAAGAGTTTTATTAGAAATTTTAAAATATTTTTTAATAAAATTAGAATAATTTTTGGTAAATATTACATCTAGATCATCAGATATCATTTCATTTAATTTTATTAGATTAGACTTTGTACCTATAGATATTAAAATAAAGTTTTCAGATTTTGATAATCCAGCAATTTTGATTGCATCGTTAATTTGAGTGGTATTTGAAAATCTTAGAAGTAAATCAATTTCAATTTTATCAGATAGTAATTGATTATTTAATTTTTGATTTATAGAAATAGTAATGATTTTTTTTGCGTGTTCTTTATCAAGTACAAATTTTGATGAAATTGCTTGTAAATATAATTTAGGAAATTTTTTTCTTAATGATATGAGATAATCCTTATTAGCACATAATTTTTTGATTTCAAAAAGTTGAATTGTCTTATTTTTTATTGTAAAAGTTACATTTGTTTTTGAACCACCATGGATGATTGGAATTATGTTTACAACATCACCAGATTTTAGATGAGTGTTGTTACCAGCAAGAGCTGAAGAATCAACTCCATTAACTGCAATCAATAAATTTTTTCCATTAAAATCAGGAGTATTTTCAGGTTTTTTTGAGATAAGATGAGATATCATTTCAGAAATAGTATCAATGTTTTGAGTTATTTTTAATGAGTCAGTTTGGAAAGATTTTCTGGCGCCACCTATGAAATTAACAGTAATCATAATGATTCATTATTTTTGGTAAATTAATTGATTTTGTTATTCAGATTTGGATTCATCAACTATTTCTTCGGCAACTGATTTTTCTTCAGATTCCACAGTTTCGGTTTCTGAACCAGGTTCTTCAGTAACATGTCTTATTCCTTCGTCAGTATGAGGATCTTCTACACCATCAACGATTTCAATAGATGATACATCTTTGTTGGATTCTACTTCAGGCTTTTTGGATCTTGATTGTCTACGTTCTTCAGATTTCTTTTCATTATCAATTAACATTTGTTTTCTTTCTTCAAATTTGGCTTTTCTCTGTAGTATTTTTGTGATATATCCAGCAATTTTATTTTTTAGACCTTTTGAACGTACAATAGAGATTTCGTTTAAGGATTGTTTGTTAGTTAAAAAGTCAGTTCCGAAACGTTCAGAATATTCATTCATAACTTCGTTTGAAATACGTTTTATTCTATCCACTAGCAGTTTGATTTTTTAGTTTTTTATATATGTACCATCAAATTCCTAAAAATTTCTTCGAATTATCTTCAATTTGGGCGAGTAAATTTTCATAAGATGTATGAAGAATTTTTGAGGCACAAAATATTACGCTTGATACAAACATGATTTCAGTAGTTTTGTATTCGAAGCAATGAGAAAATTTTACAGGTCCGTCGGTTTCAACCAAAAGTCTAGAAGGATCTGTTTTTGTAAGTAATACCTGTTTATCATTTGCATAAACCAGTAAAGGGCCATATGATACAAAATATTGATTATCCATGGCAGTTTTTAGTTGAGATTTATTTCCATCAAACCAATGTAGTAAGATTCCAGGTATTTTGTATGAAGGTAAAATTTCAAAAATATCAGGTAATGTTTTTCGTGAATGAATAGATACAGGTTTGTTAAATTTCTCTGCCAAAGATAGTTGTTTTGAGAAAACATCTTTTTGTACTTTCCATTCATCATCAGAATCGATGTAAGTTCTATCCAGTCCAATCTCACCAACACCAGTAATAGTTTCATAATTTTTTTCAATTAGATCATAAACAGGTAAAGGATCTTTTTGAGCCATTTCAGGATGAATTCCGATGAAAGGTAGAACGTTTTTTGATTTTTCATGTAAAGTTAAGGTTTCATTAGAAGTTTCAATATCCATTGAGACACAACATGCTTTGATTTTTAATAAATCCATGTAATTTATAATCATATCAATATCAGATTTGTATTCAGGATCTGATAGATGGATATGTGCATCATAAATCCAGCTCATGACATGTGTTAGATTATTTCACTAAAAGTATTTTATCATCGCTTTTTTTCATATTTAGTATGAATGCATCAAATTTTGGATTACCTGCAATGTATAGAATTTTGAAAAAAGCAGGCGCAGAAAGAATAAGTGATGAATCAGCAACTGAATTAGGTAGAATATTGGAAGATGTTGGAGTAGAAATTGCCAAAAATGCAGTAGAAATGAGTAAACATGCCAATAGGAAAACAGTTCGTGCTGAAGACGTAAAACTGGCAGCAAAAGCATCAGGAAAGATTTGAAGTAAAGAGTTTAATTGCAAATATCCATTTTTTTGATTGGTGACGTGGCAGAGCGGTTATGCGTGAGCCTGCAAAGCTTATCTAAAAGGGTTCGACTCCCTTCGTCACCTTTCTACTTTTATGTTCCCTGCCATCCATGGGTGAAGGGTACAGTAGTAAGGATGCATTCCAATCTCTTCAAATTTGTATGAAAATATTCCGTATGGATCAATATGTCCACTATCAAACATTCCATCAGGTTCTCCATAACTACCACTAGTTACACTGTGAAATGCAGAATCTTCATTTTTCCATATTACAGGTTCATCTAGTTTTGTGACATAATATGATGGAATGTAACATTCAGGATGAGGTCCACATGCAGGTCTTGCAGCTTTGACAGGAATTGTGATCATGGCCTCAACTTCTTCAACGGTTTCAATTTCAATAATTTCTGTATCAGTTTCTTCAATGTTCATTTGTGAAACTGCACCAATTATGGCAATAATTATTACAATAGGAATAATCACAATTTTCTTATTCATGTTTTGATTTGTTCGTATTTCTTTATGTTTCTTAGTAAGGTTATGTTGTAATTACCTTATTCTTCTTAAGGATAAACAAAACAAAATAACAAAAATGCCACCTAAAGGAGCAAATCTCTTAGAATATAGTGAACAAGGACGCTA
>JABGTD010000037.1 GCA_018647405.1 Nitrososphaerota archaeon
TGCGGTCAGCATCCAAGCCATGTCACCTGTATCTACATAACAGTACATGTCTGGGACGCCGTCATCATCAGTGTCGTACCAACATTCGTTTGGGTTACCGGTATAGATACCAGCACCACCATCGGGATCACCGACTACATAGCCATCCATACCATCAGAGGTTTGTTGGGCATATGCTGTTGATAGAGCACCTGTTGCCGTCATAGCGACTGCGGCCATAAGTATTAGAGCATACTTATGGTTTCGAGATTTCATTGATCAAAACCGCTGGATGAATGTATATAACAATTAAGATGTAAAATCTGTACATGGTGTAAATTATTATATTCTAGTATATTGTGATACTAACATAAAATGAGTAAATTATGTTACTTAATGAGGCAAAAATAGAGATGAAATCTGAAAAAACACGCTTGGCGATATTTGACACCTTCAAAACGAAAAAACAGCAGATAACAGGTGAAGCAATTAGACAAAGAGCAATCATACATCACCTATCAAATTCAACGAATTCTGCATCAAAAACGAGAACTGCAATATCTCAGAGCATAGCAGAGGAAAATAACATTTTGTGGAAAAATATCTATTCAGGAATATTTAGAGATCTGGATGAAATTTTGATTCCATTAGGAATAGTAGAAGAAGAAGGAAGACTTCCTCTCAAAAGAGGACCAAAAGCGTTACAACAAAATGGAATGCCATTTTATCATTTAACAAAAAAAGGAATGATTGTGTCCTTATCTATAGACAAAATCTCAGACAGAAAAAAAATTCTTAAAGAAATAGTGAATCAAGCAGAAGATGAAAATGAGAAACAAGCATTTGAGATTATGGAAAAATTAGTTAAGATAGCCCCTCATTTCGGTTTCTCAGTTTTTGAAAGATATGTCAAGGCATATTGTGAGAGTAAGATAGACGATCTGCTTCCATTTACAATACAAAATGTGAGTAAATCTGCAGACGATTCAGCTCAACTCCAAATGGAGTTGTTAGAAGGATTTTCAAAGCTTTCAAAGTCAGATCGGGACCAAACTATCGATTTTCTAAAGAAAATTGACTGAAATATTTAACAAACATTTAAAATCAGTTCGGCGTGAGAAAAGCTAAATGGGCTCTGGAGGTTCTCAGAAAATTTTCGTTACTGTAAAATCCTATAGTAAGCGTGGTCAATTACTAAAAAGACCAGATCTCCAAACATTAGCCGAATCTCGTGATCTAGATGAATTAGTTACTAGAATTAAAAATACAAAATATCTTGAAGCGGTCAACTCTGTATCAAAGCCATATACAGCCGAAAAATTGGAAATGGCTCTAAAGACATATCTTGCAAATCAACAGTTTAAGATTGCAAAAGCTTCTGGAAATGCAAAAATTCTGGATGCCTTTTTTCAGAAATTTCTCATATCAAATCTAAAACTTATTTTGAAAGGAAAAATTCTTGGAAAAACTCAAGAGGAAATTTCAGATTACTTTAACATGCATGCTGAAGAATTAACAAAACAAAGAGATACCGTAGTCAAAGCGCTAGTTGCAAAGGATTTGGAAGAAGCAGTATCATCATTAGGTTCATCACCATTTAATACAGAAATTCAAAAAGCAGTTGAACTGTACAATGAAACTAAAAACATTCAAGCATTTGATATCTACTTTGATAAGATGTTTTATCAAAATATCTCAAAATCACTACGTAGTGAAAATGACCAAGACATATCTCATGTCTTTGGAATGGAAATTGATTTTTTCAATGTGATGAGCGTTGTTAGAGGAAAGTTCTGGGGATTAGATGATGAGAGAATTCAAGACTTGAGTTGCTCTTCAACACTAAACATTCCAAACCAAGTAATGGATAGAATGAGAGCAGCAGAAAGTGTCAAAGATGCATTAGATGAATTATCATCAACACGATACAAGGATTTGGTACCAGAAACAGAAGATGAAGTAGAAGCAATTGCAGAGTTTGAACATGCATTTGAAATGGCATATTACAAAGCCATTAACGGATCATTTTCAAAAATGTTTAGTTTTGCAACGGTCATAGGAATTTCAAAATTAATAGGATATGAAGTTAGAAACATTGGGGCAATTGCATTTGCAGTTGAACAAAAAATTCCAGTTGAAACCACAATGTCAAAATTAATCATAAAAGAAGCTGAATAGAATATGCAACTAAGAGTCATTCCAAATAACAAACTGTATTATGTAATCAAGGAACGAGCTCAACCAGAAATCAAAAGGGTAATGAGCCCATACAAAGATGCACAAATTGATTTTCTTGCGTTAGGAGTCTGGGTAAGTTCTATTTTAGGAGTAATTTTGGCCGTTCCATCAATAGGAGTTTTTGTATATTTTTACGTAGTTTTAGATAATCTTATACTTGGCGCAGTACTTGCAGTAGGCACTCATTTTGCGCTCTTATTGGTCTCAGATAAGATTTCAGATTTTCTTACAAATCTCATAGATGATAAGAAAAAGAAAGTAGATATCCACGGATTCATGTCTAGTGACTTTTTTACATTTGAAACAGATGAGGAAAATGTGGTAGTATTGAGCATCAAGGAAAACGGAAAGGAGAAAAAAGAGATCCATAGTTACATGCTTGAGCATCAAGTATTCCATGCGGCGTTAAACAAATATTCAAAAAAGACGCCTAAACTAACCTACTAGTTCCCCTTACCTTCAGATTAAAGCCTATTATGAACAACTTTAAAACACTGAGGAATTCCAGTTGATCTACAATGATGGGAGATCGCGACTATAGGTCGGTTATTCAAAATTCAGTCGAATCAGTTGGAAGAGAACTAGAATATAGATTCAAGAAAGATGATATATCAAAAATCCATGCAAATGAAGTAACAGGATGCCTCAGAAGAGCATTTTATGATAGGACAAATGAAATTGAAAAAGATAGAACCAGTTTTTCAGATCTAATAGGAGGTATGTTCAGACAGTTAGATTATGGTGCAAAACCTAAAGATTTTTCCCTAGAAGATATTAGTTTACAAACTCAAGCAGACCTGATTGTAGACGATTTAGTGATGATCTTCAGATCAACAGGAGACTTTCCAGAGAGTCCAAGCGCAAAAGATTTGTTGTACATCAACGCATGCATGTATGCATACGATAAGGTTGACGGAGTTATAATTTACATAAACGGGAAAGGTGATGAGATATCATTTTCAGTTACAAAACATAAGAAAATGTTCGAAGAAACTATCAGAAGAGTTCGTGTACTAAACGACCTACTAAAAGAAAAAAAGACTCCAATCCTAGAGACATCTGTAGAATGTACAAATTGTCAATATTTTGAAAGATGTTATACAAAGATGAAGGCTGGTAAAACCATCAACTTCTTTGGTGCAGGAAAAGACTTCCTCGACAGCATGAAATCTTAGATAAAAATAAGAAAAAGAAAAGAAAATTCTTTCGTGGTTTTAGTTTATTCGCCTGGTTCTTCTGGGTGACCTTTGCCTCTAAGTGCAAATGTAACTACTGCTAATGCGATAGCAACACCAATTGCTGAACCGAATGCGGCCATATCTGCTTCTGCCATGGTGAAATCGTTTAGAAATAGAATATAACGTGTTGTATCATAATTTTGAAAAATTGTGATACTATTACTTAGTGAATTCGAAAAATACTTCGTTTTCTCCGCCTGCAGTCATAGAACTGAGGTTATAGTATGCCTCACCAGTAACTCTCCACTTAGGATCGCCATTTTCTAATGCACTCCACAATTCAGGAATATTGCCATTATTTTTGATAGTGAACTCATCTGAGATAATACTTGGTCTATCACTTAGAATTGTAAAGTAATTTGATGCAGATACTATTCCACCAGGAGCGGCTCTATCGCCAATTGATTTTACACCAATCTTCATTCCATCTTCATAAACAGTATAACGAATCATCTCCAAAATTACACCTTTGTAATTTGGGTTTGTGACCTTAAATGAAATTTCAACAAATGCAATTCTTTCATCGACATTTAGAATCTCTACATCTTCTAGCTCAACGATTAGTGGAATTAACGTAGACATTCCACCAGAAGTACCGATACGAACCTCGCTTGAGGTATCATCGATAATCGAGGTACCTGAATATGCAATTATCAGAATTACTACAGCAAATGCGCCAATAACTCCAAGAACAGGTATTTTCGGATTCATTAAAAATTTCTTGTTTTTTGTTCATAAAAAGGAACCTAAAATATAGCACTAGTACTGAAGGAGATTATGCAGTATTTTCAGGCGGTTCAGGAAGGCAAAAAACGAGCAAATGAAGCTCAAATGAAATTATTTGATGTTGCAGGATTTGCCATGTTAACTCTAACTACAAAAAAGAAGGATGGAAAATTTATTCCCATAGGAGAAGAGAACTACTGTGCAGCAATTCAAAGACCTGAGGGATATCTAGTAATCTTGGTTGATGCAGAAGGATATACCAAGGCACAAACAAAGGATTTGGAAAAAGAAGAGGCTGGGAAAATTTATTCTAAAGTTGAAGAATCAGGAATTGAACAATTTCCTGGAAATCAAATTACAATTTGGACAGAGACATTTGATACGATTCAATCAGAATTCAAATAATGCAATTTTAGATTGTAACTGCTTTAAACTCATTTAGATTTTTGATATCAATAAAATCAATATCACATTTTGCTTGTTCCTTGTATGCAGCATCTAATGTTATCAATTGAGATAATAGCTCTAATCCCTCTGTGAGTTTCCCGGATTTGATTAAAGATGATGCCATATTGTACATTCCAGTCTTGCTGTCAGGTTTTACCTTCAAAACTAAATCAAAACATTCGATAGCAGGATTATACTGTTCAATTTTGTGATAGCATAATCCTTTGTTTAGTAATGCCAAGATGTTTTCTTTTTCTTGTGAAAGAACACCATCATAACAAATTATTGCATCTTCGAATTTTCCAAATTTTCCAAATATGTTACCTTTTTTGAGTAACGCCTCTAAATTGGTTGGATCTTGGTCAAGAACTTTTTCATAAAATCCTAATGCATCTTTTGGATTACCCAAATTTAGTGATGTTTGTCCACTTTTTAGTAATGATTCTATTTCAGACATGAATTATGTGATTATTTTTTTCCTAAAAGAATTTCAGTACCTGCTGCTCCACCCTTGATTGCCTTTTCAAGAGTTTTGATATCAGATTTTATTACTCTAGTTTTAATTTTTGAGCGTTCAATAATTTTGAGTGCAACGATATCCATTAGATCATATCCGCCGGCTACAGAATCCTCATGAATTAGAAGTTTTTTCAGATTTTTCATTTCAATTGTTTTGAAGAGTTTCGCTTTTTTATTTTTGTTAGGATCAGAGTCATAAATTCCAGAAACATCAGTTGCATTAAGAAACTGTTCAGCGTCTACCTTTTCAGCAATTAATGCAGCGGTTCCATTTGTTGATTGTCCAGGATGTAGTCCACCAGCAATTACAATTAATCCACTATCTACTGCCTGTTTTGCTTCCCGGAGAGTGGTTGGCGGATGTGGGTATGCCTTGTCTTTTAGTGCATAAATGAGTAATTTTGCATTTAATCTTGATATCTCAATTCCTAATTCATCTAGAGTAGATTCATCAGCGCCAGAAGAACGTGCATGTGTAATGTAGTGTCTTGCAATTTTTCCACCACCAGCAACTATGATTGGTTGGTATGTTTTGCTAATTTTTACCAAAAATCTAGCATAATCCTTGAGGAGTTTGACGTTTTCCATAGCAAAGACCTTGCCTGAAAATTTGATTACAATTTTTTTCTTCATTTTTACAGTTCACCAAGAATTGATTTTGCAGCAATTTCAACTTTGTTTCTGTTCTTTTGTTGAGTATATGCTCTAAGAATATTCATTTTTCCAGACATTGTAGATACGAGAGGTATTTCTGATATCGGGATTATTTGAGGAGTGATTTTGTTTCCTTCTTTTTTGATTAAGATTATAGAGTTTGATTCTTTTTTGGATGGAGCAAGAGGCATGGAATGAGTAGTGGTGGTATCTATGAAAACTTGATTTTCTGCTAGTTTTGCTTTTTTTGCAATATCTTCTCTGAATTGTTTTTGCGTATTTTTACCAAATGACTTTTTGCCAGAAATTGTTTTCTCAAATACGCATTTGAAGAGTTTTCTATCCTGATAGTCAACTGCGATTTTTTTGGCTGCCTTTAACTCTGAGTTTGTTTCTGGAAGAGATGTTAATTGTTCTAAAATTGTATCATCTGTTTGTTTTACATATTCTTGAGCATTCATTTTACTTAATCCGAGATGGTCATCAGCCAAAGTCATCGCCTCTAGCAGCATTACTTCTCCTGCACGAACAGTTTTGTGAAAGTATACAGCCTTGAACATTTGGAAACGAGAAATCATCATTGTCTCAAAGTTTACCAAAGCAGAACTTTGTAGTGCAAGTTTATTTTTGTAAATCTCAAAGGAGTTTGTTATACGATTATGATCAATTTTTGCATGCTCAGCGCCTGTGAAATAACCGTCTCTTAGAAGATAATCCATCATATCAGCAGAAAGTGCTCCAGAAATTATTTCATTTTCAAACTGTTTACTTCCCTCTCCAACTGCAAGACGATTAATTTTTTTCTTATCAGTTGTTTTAGAAATGATATCACCAATTTCTGATTTTAAAATTATTTCTTTTCCAATCTGTTCATGTGTTATATGCTTTTTTTTCTGTAACACCTCTTCAAAAAGATGTGAAAATGGACCATGGCCAATATCGTGTAATAATGCAGCTAATCTAATATCATCAATGTCAGTTACTGGCATTTGTTTTTTTGATGCAAGTGAAGTTCCAGCCATTCCGGCAATATGCATCACACCAAGTGAGTGTTCAAATCTTGTATGTTGTGCACCAGGATATGTCAAATGTGCACCAGATAATTGTTTGATTCGTCTCAATCTTTGAAAGACAGATGTATCAACTATTTTTTGTTCAGTACTGTTCAGTCGAATAAAATCATGAATTGGATCTGTAATTTCTAGAAATTGGTTTTTCATAGTCCCATCTTTTTTGCTACGACCTTCATTACGTCATTATGAACATCATTTTTTGATTGAGATGCATTTACTATCTTCCATCTCTTCTTTTTTGCTAATTTACGATATCCTTGAGAGATTTTGTTTGAAAATTCCTTATTTTTTTCAAATTTATCACGATTTTGTTTTTTTCTTGCAAATGACTCTTTTTGAGGCACATCTAAAACGATGACAAGGTCAGATTTTGGTAATCCCTCATCTAATTTCTCTAGCCAGTCTAGTTTGAGACCGTTTGTTATTCCATATACCAAATTAGATTCTCTATATCGATTCATTATGACAACAGAGTTTTTTTCATGAGCTGTAATTACATCACCTGCTCGTTCCCATCTGTTTGCTGCAAGTAAACAATGGATTACCTGTGCTGGATATTTTCGCTTTCCATGAAGATATCTATCAATTTCTTTTCCGATAGGTGTTGTATAATCAGGAAATGAAAATAGCTTGACCTTTAATTTTGCTGAACGAAGTTTTCTTTGTAGCATTGCAGACTGGGTCTTTTTTCCAGCTTGATCACCACCTTCAAATGTAATTATCAATGTATAGACGAATCTTTCTTTGAATTAAAATCTTGGGCAGGATTATGAAAAGTTTTTTCTGCCTACCTTTAGTTTATCGAGGCGTGTGGTTTCTTCGTCGTTTACCTTTTCTTCAACCTCTGTTTTGATTTTACTTGATTTTCTCGACTTTGATGATGCCATTTTACTCATACTCCACTAAGTCTTTATTCATTTTAAAGAAAGCGATCGTTCTTTGAAATGAGAATCTAGAACTATCTCTTCCTGAATAAGATAGAAATTCCGATTATGACGCCTGATGCGATCATTCCAAGGACTCCAACGGTTTCATTTGACTGGAACATGAATGCAGAACCAAGAAAAACGGCTGCAGCAAAAATACTACCAGCTAACATTGAATTATTCTTTCTGCCAGATTGTTGTTGCATCATTTTAGTATCATCCATGAATTTTTTAATTTCAGGTGCTATCGTTAGAGTATCTTCAATTGTTTTTGCAAAACGTGAAAATGATCTTTTAATTTCTTCAATGTATGCGTCTTTGATTAGTGATTCTTCTTCTAAGATTTGTCCTAGTACCTTGATGAATTTAAAATCAACTTTGTGTGTATGATAAATGCCTTCTATTATTGTGGACATTCTCAAGTATAACGCTAAATGTTTTGGTAGCTTGAATGGAAACTTTGACATTGTCTTATTTGCCAAGTTCATTAATTGTTCAACCTCCATCTCATCAGGTTTCTTACCATACATTGATTTTATGGATAACTCAATTCCTTTTTCAATCACTTGACGATTAAAATCTGGTGCAAGCATTCCTAGCTCATCCATTGCATTCACTGTACGAGGTGGATTTTTTTCTATCAATCCAAGGTATAGCCTGACTAGCTTTACTCTAGTTTCATCATTAATCCTGCCAATCATGCCAAAGTCATACAAAATGAGCGTACCATCGTCTTTTACCGAGATATTTCCCGGATGTGGGTCTGCATGAAATATGGAATGCTTGAGAAGCATCGTAAAGAAAACCTTGTGAACATCAATTACCAGTTGTTGTCTGTCTATGCCCTTTTCATCTAATGATTGAATGTCTGTAACCTTGATTCCTGGAATGTACTCCATTGTGAGAATGTTTTTTGTAGAATAATCATCATGTACGTTTGGAATAACGACATTGTCGTATGGTTCCATGTTTTTCTTTATTGTTTTTAGATTATCAGACTCTTTTGTATAGTCTAACTCTTCGTGCATCGACTCTACAAACTGTTTCATTATAGGAATGATTGAGAATCTCAAGTTTGGATCTACAAACTTCATTGCAAATGGTATGATCTTCATTAGTACCTTGAGATCTTTTTCAACAACCTTTTCAATTCCTGGTCGTTTTACCTTGACTATAATTTGCTGACCGTTCCTAGTTCCTCTGTAAACCTGACCTAATGAGGCACCAGATAGTGCGGTAGTATTTAGTGAATCAAATTTTTCATCAATCTTTCCAATGTCTCGTTCTATTACTGGTCTAACCTTCTCAAAGGATTCAGCAGGAACATCATCTTGTAGTTTTGATAGTTCTTTCAGATATGGTTCTGGTAAAATGTCAGCTCTCGATGATAGCCATTGGCCCCATTTTATGTAGACAGGACCTAGCGAGAGGCATGTGTTTAAGATGCGTTTTGCATGACGCTTGAATCGCTCTTCATCTACATCTTTTTTGTCATCAGATATCCATAAGACGCGATCTTTTCTTAATGCTAAGATAGATGGCAGTAATTTTATGAAAACGTAGATTGTCCTTCCTAAAACCATTGTAAGTTACTCCCTTAGTTCCTGTTGTTTTTTGATCGCTGTTTGTAGCTCTAGATTTAATTTTTTTAGCTGAATTTTGTTTTCTCTTATCTCAGATGCGATGAAATTAATTGTTTTTTGAATAGTCTCTTTTTCGTCCATTGTATCAATCCATTTTTTCCTTTATTTTTTTAGATATTTTGTATGATGCATATCCTGCAGCTAACGATGCTGCCAATCCGCCAATTACCGCTTGCTGTTTTCTATATGGACTGTTTTTTTTAATTTTGTAAA
>JABGTD010000045.1 GCA_018647405.1 Nitrososphaerota archaeon
CATGACCTCAACTTCTTCAACGGTTTCAATTTCAATAATTTCTGTATCAGTTTCTTCAACGTTCATTTGTGAAACTGCGCCAATTATGGCAATAATTATTACAATAGGAATAATGACAATTTTCTTATTCATGTTTTGATTTGTTCGTATTTCTTTATGTTTCTTAGTAAGGTTATGTTGTAATCACCCTATTCTTCTTAAGGATAAACAAAACAAAATAACAAAAATGCCACCTAAAGGAGCAAATCTCTTAGAATATAGTGAACAAGGACGCTATATTCTTTCAAAATTTTCTAGCGCACCATTAGAAGGATTTGCCACACATTCAGTTGACGTAAGCATTAGCGAGTTCATGAAAGATTCCAACACCACCGTAGAGAAAGGTCGGGATTATCTCTTATGGCATTTGATTAATGTTGAAGAGGTTTTACAAGACATTGCAGAAAATGCAATAATTGATGGAGGGTATGATGAAGGGATAGATGCGTATCTAGTAGATTCGGATGAAAAGAGGATCAGATTATTCCAATCAAAGTATGGTTCTGCTCATTCTATCGGAGCAATTGACCAATTCATTCAAGATGTATCACGATTAAAAGAAAAAGAACAATCCAAACTAAAGAGAGATGAATTACAATATCTCTGGAAAATTCTTAATGATAAGAAGATGAAGGTGGACCTAGTCTACATAACTGATCAATTTGTGGATGATTATCAGAATGACAAAGTTAGAGTTATGGGAAGACAGCAAGTATATCAAACATTATGGGAACGAATCAAGAAACCTGCTAAAGGTCAAAATGCAAGTTTAAGAATTCTCAAGCAGCCACTAGAGCATAAAAATTCTAAAGTTTGTGTAGTATCTGCTTTTGATTTAGCAGAATTAGTAGAGAAAAATGAGCACTATATTTTTGAATCAAATATTAGAAAACATTTGGGTGGAAAGGGCTCCATAAATAAAAAAATCTCATCCACATTGGAAGATGATCCACATAATTTCTTTGAGTGGAATAATGGAATTACTATTACAGTTGATGATGTTTCAATAAAGAAAAATGAATTATACCTAAAAGGTGCCCAGATTGTTAATGGAGCACAAACATCAAAAAGCATTCTAGATAAAAAAAAGAAAGCAAACAACGTCGATGCCGAAGTATTAGTCACCATAATTAAAACAAAAGATGAAGAGCATCAAAGAAAGATTACAAAGTATAGAAATTCACAAAATGCAGTTAAAGGCAAAGATTACGTATCATTACAAGATTATTTTGTATCAATTCATCATATGTTGGCAACAAGATTAGATTATTGTTTTGAACATCAACAAGGTTTATGGTTAAATCTTTCTGTAGCTGAAAAGGCAAAGTTTCAAGGAAATGAGATATACAACAAGTATCTTTCGGATGCAAAAGACAGCTGTAGAATAAAAGATGATTCGGCTATTGCATCATTTGTATCATATTTTGTTCAAAAACCAAATGAGGTCTATGGAGGAATTGCAAAATATCTTCCAAATGGAGCAAAGTATGAAAATATTTTCAATGATGAATTAGAATGCGATTATAGATATTTCCTATTTCCACATTTGATTCGAGAATTTGCTAAGAATAATTTAGGTTATGACAGAAAAAATACTCAGAATAAAAATAAGAGATATGCTCAAAGTCTATTTGTGGCAGTTACAGCAAGAATAATTCATAAAAATATTCTTGAAAAACATGATGATTTTAAAAGTGATATCATAGAATTAGAAAAAATAATGTTAAATTTTGGATTATGTGAAAAGATTTTGAATGTAGCAAATAAAGTAGTCACAAAATTTTTGGAAGACTCAGCCGTTGAAACAAAGATTGAAGAATCAAATACAGCTCATAACTTTTTCTCAAATCAAGTGTATGGTAACGACATGCTCAAGATTATTGATAGAAAAATTGGTCAAGAAACAGAAGACATTGCATTCATCAAGAAAACAATTTTTGGAATTTAGAAAAGGTAACAATCCAGCCAGTGTAAAATCTTGCAGGAGGTTACATTGACCAGACTATTACCGATCATAGTATGGAATAGTAGTATTTACGTCATTTTTTCCGGCAAATGATTTTATAACCAAATCTGCTCGGTGAAATTGTATGGCTAAATGTACAAAATGTAATCAAAGCGTTGGCGAAACACCTTACAATCCAATGCCAGAATGGAAATTGGAAGCACCATTATGCGGAAAGTGTTATTCAAGTTTACTTGAAGAACATTATCCAGGTAAACATATCAGAGTTAATCGATTAACCGAAAATGATTAATCAGTTTTAGAATATTTATTTCTGTTAAGACAATTCCATGCCAATGCATCATCTTTTACATCATCTTCAGATAAGAATTTGATGTTAGTTACAACCTTTTTCTTTTTTAGTATATTCAATTGGAAAGTGTCAAAGTTTGTACAATCACAGACTTCGTAGAGACAAGAGTGGGAATCTACATCATGATCGTCTTTTCGATGTCCACAATCACATAATGCATCATTTTTTACCTCATCAACTGTTTTTTTAGAATAAATTCCAAATCTCATGTATGCACTACCTTGATGACCTTTTTTGAAACGCTCATAATTTGCAGATTTTTCTAAAATTTTGTAGAAATATTTGTTAGTATCAGGACGTCTAGAATCTGCACCCATTACAAACCAATAATCATCTCCAGTTTCAACAAATCTGATCTTAATTGTATGATCGTTCCACCAGTGCATAGTTTCATACCATAGATCTCTA
>JABGTD010000063.1 GCA_018647405.1 Nitrososphaerota archaeon
TGCTGATATTGCAATTTTAGTTGTTGACATTAATCGAGGATTTCAACCTCAAACAAATGAGAGCTTAAAAATTCTTGAAAGTCGTAAAGTGCCATTTGTAGTTGCATTAAACAAGGTCGATATGATATCTGGCTGGCAAGCGACAGATGATGCATACATATCTCAAGCAATAAAGAAACAACCTTCTTCTATTCAGACAAACATTGATGAACAAATTTACAATGTTGTTGGTGCATTATCTATACTGGGTTATCAATCTGAAGCGTTTTACAGAGTGCAAGATTTCAAAAAAGAGATATCAATTGTACCTGTAAGTGCCAGATCTGGTGTTGGAATACCTGAATTATTGGCAGTTTTAGTTGGTTTAACACAACAATTCTTAGGTAAAAAATTGGAACAAGAAGAAAAACAAACACGTGGAATTATTTTAGAAGTAAATGATGAAGTTGGATTAGGTCCTACGGCAAATATGATACTAATTGATGGTCATTTAAAGAAGGACGATAATGTAATTGTTGCAAAAAGAGATTCTGTAATAATCACAAAACCAAAAGCTCTCTTACTACCAAAAGCTTTGGATGAAATGCGTGATCCACGAGATAAATTCAAACCTATAGATGAAGTACAAGCAGCTGCAGGAATAAAAATCGCATCACCTGATTTAGAAGGAGTTCTTCCTGGAACTACTGTTTATTCATCTTCGAATCAAGAGACTGCAGAAGAATTCAAAAGAACACTTGAATCTGAAATGGAATCTGTTTTCATTGATACTGAAACAACTGGGGTGATTCTGAAATGTGATACAATTGGTTCATTGGAAGCAATTACTGAAATGCTTAGAAGACAACAAGTTCCTATAGCAAAAGCCGACATTGGTCCTGTTACACGTAGAGATGTAATGCAAGCAAAAGCCATCAAAGATAAAGATCGTCACCTTGGAGTTATCTTGGCATTTAATGTCAAAGTATTCGATGATGCAAAAATTGAATGCGATGAAAGTCACATAAGAGTTTTTGAAGATAAAGTAATCTACAGTTTAATTGATACATACTCACAATGGGTGGATGATGATAAATCTGATCTTGAAAATTCAATATTTAAAGAATTTACTCCGATATCAAAATTTACTTTTCTAAAAGGCTATACTTTTCGTAATAACAACCCTGCTGTATTTGGCATACGTGTAGATGTTGGTATACTTCGACAAAAAATTACATTTACAAATAAAACTGGTAAAAAAATTGGCAATATTCATTCTTTAGAAGCAGATGGTAAAACTGTAAAAGAGGTTAAAACTGGTGAAGAAGTTGCGTGTTCTGTGCAAAATGTTACAATTGGACGACAGGTGAATGAAGAAGATGTATTCTATACTTTACCATCTCCATCAGAAGCAAAACAACTTTTGAAAAAATATGCCCATAAACTAACTTCTGAAGAATTACAAACACTTAATGAAATTGTTCGTATACAGAGACAAACTAATCCAGTTTACGGTTACTGATTATCCACAAATTTTTTGCAAATCATATGTATTCCTGGTTCTCCTACTGCACCTACCATTGTATTTGCAATTTCACCATTTTTGAACATGATAAATGTTGGAATTGATTGAACTCCATATTTCATTGCAATGTCTTGTGCATTATCCACGTTTACTCTTGCAAATCTAATACGCTTGTATTTTTTTGCCATTCTGGTGAATATTGGATGCATTGATTTACAAGGTCCACACCATTCAGCCCAAAAATCTACCAAAAGTAAATCATTATTTGTCATTTCTTTGTTAAAATTTTCTGATGTTAACTCCATCACTGGAGTTTTATCTAAAATATTGTTAAGATTTTGCTGTTTTAGTAAATCTTCTAATTGTTTCTTTTGTATTTTTTCAAACTCGTTATCTTCCATAATGTTTTCTTTTAATTACAATATTTATTTTATTACAAATCTAACAAGTATTTCATTCTAACTTTATTATTTTCTTCAATTTCCATTTCATGAAATGTGGGTGATTTTATTTCAACTTTAAATTCATGTTTTTTCAAATCTATTGATTCGCCAAAAATTTCTGCATTAATTTGATATTCATCATTTTTTGTAATCTCTAATAGAATTTTCTTTCCAGCAAATCCATCTGTAATAGTTAAGATTATCATTTCTTCAAGCCAATTATACAACAGGTATTTCAGATCTTTTCCTTTTACTGTTAACTTTTTACTACTATTTTCTTCAACTTTAGAACTGTCTAAAATTGTGTCTATAACTGAAATTCCTGCTATTTCAAATGCCTCTTTCAAATTATCTGCTGTTACTTCAATTATTGCATCTGTTGCATGTTCTAATGTTTTGTAACTCATTCCATATTCTTGATATTCTGTTATTAATTAGTTACAACTACAACAGTAAAGTCTAAATTCTTTGTTTCAATTTTTTTTGTAAATGGATCTACCACGAGGAATGAAAGATTTCGAAAATATCGAAATGCAAAAAATTGAATATATTCGAGAAAAATTTCTTTCAACTTCTAAAATATTTGGATTTGAATTAATGGAACCTTCTCCAATCGAATTAATGTCTGTTATTGAAGCAAAGAGTGGACCTACAATACGTGATGATGTTTATTTTTTTAATGATAAAGGTGACAGAGAAGTTTCATTAAGATTTGATTTTACAGTTGGTCTGACAAGATATGCATCTGGTCAAAAATCTATGAAACTTCCGGCAAAAATATCTGCATTTGGTGGTGTATGGAGATACGATGAACCACAAAAAGGAAGATACCGATTTTTTCATCAATGGGATATTGAGATTTTTGGAAAGCAAAGTATTGAAACTGACGCAGAAATTATTGAATTTACATCAAAATTTTTCTCAAATCTTGGTCTTGAGAATATAATTCTCAGTATTTCTCATCGAAAAATTGTCCAGTCATACGTTTCATCTATTTTTGAATCTGATAAACCTGAACTTATTTCTGATATTTTTCGTGCAATCGATAAAATACAAAAAAAATCAAAACAGGAAATTATCTCTGAATATGAGAAAAAAGGTTATGCTAAAGAAAAATTGGAAAAGATAATAGAATTTTCTAAATTAAAAGGAACTCCAGAAGAAATATCTAAAATTTTAGATGTAACTCAATTTGAAAATTGGTCTGAATTAACAATGTTATTTGAATCTCTAAAAAATCGTAATGTAAATAATATTCAGATTGATTTTGGAATTGTTAGAGGTCTTGATTATTATTCTGGAGTAGTGTTTGAAGCATTCGATAAAACTTTTGACATAGGTGCTTTGGTTGGTGGTGGGAGATATGATAATTTACCATCTGTCTTTGGAAGAAATGATCTTGGTGCAACAGGAGTTGCCGGAGGTGTTGAAAGAATTATGTTGGCATTGGAAAATCAAAATTCTACATTCAAAATACAAGATGATAGAATATCTGTATTATACGTAAATGATGAGATGAAACCAAATGCTATCAAAATTGCATCTTTAATGAGAGAAAATTTTATACCGACAGATATTGATCTTTCTGGTAGAGCACTAAAAAAACAAATGGAACAATCTACAAATTCCAAATTTGTTATTATTGTAGGTCCTGATGAATTTTCAAAAAATATGGTTGTTGTTAGAAATATGTCTGATAGAAATGAAAATCAAATTCCAATATCTGAATTATTAGAACACATCAAAAATATTTTAATGTAAAAATGCTCTGGTAAGCATCATTATTTCCGGTCCATTTGTTAATGATCCAACAACAACTGAATTCTTATTTGCTAATATTCCTGAAGATACAAATGGTATTCCACCATTAATTGTTGCAGCTTCGATATTTCCTCCTAGTAAATTGTTAATAGTTTTCATATCTTCCTCATCTGTTTCTGGATGTACTATAGTTCCTTTTTCTGATGTTGCCATTACTGCACCTACTTGTTGAAATCCTGCAATTTTACTATGTATTACTTCTATGTCTAAGACATCTTGTATTTTCTGTAAATCTTCTTTTGGTATTAACGGTGAAACTACTCCGCCTTTATTATTTACACTCATCATATTTCCAAGTGCATTATTTTTTACATCTAAAATTTCTACATTGAGATCTGTATTTTCCTTAATGTGATTAAATTCTCCTTCTGAACATGTACTTGGTATAATTATACCATGATTATTGACTACCATCAAAATTCCCAACACTCTGGCATTGGCAACTGATATCTCTAATGGTTTGACTTCTAGATATTCTGATAATTTTTCAGATTTTCCATCTGCAAACCCTCTTGGTAAAAACACAAATTCATCATTTACTGTACTAAAAATCCCAATATTTGGACCACTATAGATGTCGTATTTGATAATGTCCATGATGTAATTTAATATGAAAAGATATGAACGTAGATATTTCAAAATTTTCATAAATTATGTTTAGTCACTACTAATTTTGTCTAGCTTTAAATAATATTTCAAAAGTTTAGAATTATGCCAATTAATGATGACTTTTGTCATGGTGATAAGAAACCTATCGGAAAGATAAGTGATGGCGATGGTAATTTTCATTGGGTTTGGCCATCACAAGCAGGTGAAGGACAAAATGAGTGGGATGCATCAAAAAATGAATTGGTATTAGCCGATTATGAAAAACGTGGTGAAAAAATGGAAAAACTTGGTATTACCGGAACTATGGTAGCAAATGATTGGGATGTTTGTGTTGCAGATGGTGCTTGTATAGAAGCATGTCCGGTGCAAGTTTTTCAATGGTATCGAACTGATAAGGACATGTCAGGAGTAGATGCAATTAAGAATACAAGTGACTGGGCTGGTTCAGGTCAAACTGAGAAAGAAGAACGTCTTGATTATACAGACAAAGCAGATGCTATAAGAGAACATGATTGCATTTATTGCATGGCTTGTGTTTCAGTCTGTCCACCACAAGCTGTTCTTGTCGATCAATCTAATATGGAAGCTCACGAGAAAGCAGCATAAAATTTTATAAAAGTTGAATTTGATTCTGAGCACCTACATACTCATGATTAAAAATAATCCTGAAATTCTTTATTTTCAATTCTTTTTTTGGATACTTACAAATTTTAAGCAGTATTTACCACTAATTTTTGCCGAGGTCGCCTAGCCTGGTAGGGCGCGGGCCTTGAAAGCCTGTGTTCGCAAGAACGCGGGGGTTCAAATCCCTCTCTCGGCGTTTCAATTTTTATATGTTTTTGAAATTTATATCGCTATTATTCTGTAATTATACATGGGTGATGGAATTGGAGGACCAGTTGTAAGATGTATTTCTGGAAATGCATTTGAATTGGATGTGACTCATTATAGAAAAGATAATCAAGAACAGTATGGCAAAATTGAGAAAATTATAATATCTAAAATTGATAATCCTGAAAACCCTGAATACAAGGAAACAACTCCAGAAGATTTAGAGCGTGCATTAAAGGGAAAATTTGTCTCTTGTAATGTTCAGTATAGAGATGAAAATACTGATGCATTAGTTTGCAATGTATTTGTACAAAAACCACCTGAGGGTTTTTAATTATTTAGAAAACTTTCCTAGCTCTGCAAGCATTGCTGATAATTGAATTTCTGGATTAGAACCAACTAAAATTCTATAATCATATTTTGCTATAATTTGTGATAATTCTTCTAAATTATCATATTTTGTAGAAAATAATGCTTGATTGATATATTTGAGAAAGTCTGATTCTGACATTCCATACACTTTAACTAATTCAATCATTTTATTTCTAGAATCTTGAATCTTTCCAGAAACTGCTAACTTCAAAACATCATCAACATCATTTGTTTTTGTTAATCCTGCGGCTGCTTTCACACTGTCTTGGGTAATATCTCCTGTACTTGCAGCAGTTTGTAGTAAGTTGATTGCATGTCTAAGATCACCGCTGGCATATTCGGCAATTTCCTTTAGGCCATTCTCATCGGCCTTTCCTTTTTCTTTTTTTAATACGGTTTTTAGATGTGTAGTGATCTCTTTTTCATCAATTTGCGAGAATTTGAAAATTGCACATCTACTTTGAATTGGATTAATAATTTTTGAAATGTTATTTGCAATCAAAATGAATCTACAAAATTTTGCTGTATCTTCTATTATTCGTCTCAATGCTGTTTGAGCATCTGAGGTCATCTCATCAGCCTCATCTAAAATTATTATCTTAAATGGAATTTCTGTATCAAGTCCTGCAAATCTTGAGAATTTTTTTACACGTTCTCTTACCATGTTTATTCCTCTCTCATCAGATGCATTGAGTTCTAATGTGTAATCTTTCCATCTATCTCCCAAAATTTCTTTAGATATACATAATGCCATTGTAGTCTTTCCAACTCCGGCAGAACCTGAAAATAGTAAATGTGGCATCTCCTCTTGATTTTTGAGTAATGCTGATAGGCTGCCTTTGATATCTTTCTGATTAACTACTTCTGAGATTTTCTTTGGTCTATACTTCTCTACCCACATTATATCTGAAATTGTCATAGTTGCAAACTCATTTTGTTATTAATAAATGCCTAGAAGGATCAAATGATCAAAGCTAATTGTTGAGAAAATTGATCGATCGCTGTCCATAAATCCCTGAAAGGTGTGTGATCAATATTGGAATTAGAAGATGTAATCAAAGTTCATTCGATAGGATATGGTCTTGAAGACGTTAAAGTTGAATTCAAGCATGACATAAAGATGGATGTATCTGGTGTACAGATAGAAGGAAAAGAAAATGAAATGATGAACATCCCTAGATGGGTTGCTAATATTCTAGAATCTGAAAAACATGTAATTCTACATGACCAAGATATGATTAAAGAACTAAAACAAGCAAAGGTGAAAGAAGATATTGCAGATGAAGATGCACTTGCAACATTAGAAAAGCATTTTTACATTAAACTTAACGCATATCTGAAAAAACTTGAGACTGTTGATTTTGATAAAGCAGAAAGTATGTTGAACCAATTGGTTAGAATCAGACAAGGTAAAATTGTTAGATTAGCAGACTCATCTAAACTCACTTCTGACCTTTCGTCAAAACTAAGTGTAGAAGAAGAAGTATATTATAATCAGATACATAATGCTAGTCTTGCATTTAAAGAACAAATATTGGGTAAAAAGAAATGACACTTGAAACACAAACAGAATCTGCATTATCTGATTATGTCAAAAAATTTTTACTAGAGTTTAAAGATGAAAAAGGAAATTTCCGATATGTTGATGATATTGACACCATGATGCCATCAAAATTGAAGTTCATCAATGTTGATTACAATGATCTTGTATTACATCCTGACATTGAATCTGTATTCCATGAGAATCCTGATTCAATTCTGGAAGCTTTTTCAAGAGCAATCAAAGAAATCTTACAAGAACGTTTTCCAAAATATGCAAAAAAAATTGAACATGAAGTTAGAGCAAGAATTGCAAATTATCCTGTACAACGAAGTTTACGTCAAATCAATGCTGAGGTTATTGGAAAAATAACTAGTGTATCTGGAATGGTGTTGAGAGCATCTGAAGTAAAACCTCTTGCAAAAGAATTGGTGTTTGTTTGTCCAGAGGGTCATAGAACTGATGTACTTCTTGGACATGGTTTAACTCTCACATCTCCTGTGCAATGTTCAAATCCTAAATGTAATCATAGAGAACTTGGTGTTGAACCTGAATCTAGTCGTTTCATTGATGTACAATTTGTACGTCTACAAGAATTACCTGAAGATCTTCCGCCTGGTCAGTTACCTCATTATCTAGATGTTACTGTAAAACAAGATTTAGTAGATAATGCAAGACCTGGTGATAGAGTGGTCCTTACAGGAGTAGTACGAATTGAACAAGAGAAAATGAGCGGCGTATCAAAAAATAGTAGTCCATTGTACAGATTACGATTAGATGGAAATAATGTAGAATTTTTGGGTGGTGGTAAAAAAGATAAAAAATCAAGAAAAATACAACGAGAAGAAATCTCAACTGAAGATGAAAAAATGATTAAATCCTTATCCAAAAGTCCTGATTTGTATCAACAATTGATTGACTCATACGCTCCGCACATTACTGGACATGAAGTTGTCAAAGAATCGATATTACTCTTGATGGCAGGCTCCACACAAAGAGAATTACAAGATGGAAGTAAAATCAGAGGTGATATCAACATATTCCTAGTTGGTGATCCTGGTACTGCAAAAAGTGAGATGTTAAAATTTTGTGTTAGAGTTGCTCCTCGTGGTTTGTACACTTCTGGAAGAGGCTCTACTGCTGCAGGTTTGACTGCTGCAGTTGTTAGGGATACAAATGGAATTTTCATGTTAGAAGCAGGTGCAACAGTACTTGGGGATCAAGGATTGGTATGTATTGACGAATTTGATAAAATGAAAACTGAAGACAGAAGTGCATTACACGAGGTAATGGAACAACAAACTGCAAGTATATCTAAAGGAGGAATTGTTGCAACACTAAATGCACGTACATCTATCCTTGCAGCTGCAAACCCGATGTACGGTAAATATGATCCTTTTAAAAATATCACAGAAAATGTAAATCTTCCAATTCCATTATTAACTCGTTTTGATTTAATTCATGTTATTCGTGATAAACCTTCAAAAGAAAAAGATACAAAAATTGCTCAACACATTATCAATCTTCATACTCCTAAAGGAATTGATCAAAAATCATTAATTGATTCTGAAACTCTAACAAAATATCTCAGTTATGTTAAACGAATTGATCCTAAACTAACTAAAGAAGCTGAAGAAAAAATTCTTGATTATTACATGAAAATGAGAACAGTTGAGGCTGAAGAAATGATTACTGTCACACCTAGACAACTAGAGGGTTTGATAAGAATGGCAACAGCAAGGGCACGTTTATTATTAAAAACTCAAGTTGAAGAAGAAGATGCGGAACGTGCTATTTACCTTTTACAAAATATGTTTGAAAGTGCAGGAATTGATGTCAATACCGGTAAAGTAGATCTTGGTGTACTACAAGGAAGACCTAGAAGTGAAGTATCAAAAATACAATTATTCATGGATATAATGAAATCATTAGAAGGCGAACACAAAACTCCTGTTGATGAAAAACAACTTATAGAAGAACTAGCAAAGACAGAAAAATTTACCGAAGAAGAAGCTAAAAACTTCACTCGAAAGATGGCAAGGGACTCATCTATTTATGAGTCAAAACCTGGTCATTATAACAGAGTATGAAAATAAGTAAATTAGATTTAGAGCCTAAAGTAATTGATTTTCTAACATCTGAAGGATACGAAGAACTTTTTGAACCACAAGAACAATCTGTAAAGGCAGGATTATTTGATGATAAAAAAAATTTTTTGATTACAATACCTACTGCAAGTGGAAAAACACTCATTGCAATGCTAGCAATTCTTTCACACCTTTCAAAACATAAAACTAAGGTTATCTATCTAACTCCATTACGTGCATTAACTAGCGAAAAATTTGAAGAATTCAAAAAACTGGAAAAATTAAATCTTGGCAGAAAACTAAAGATCGCATTATCTACCGGAGATTCAAAAGAAAAAAAAGACAAATTAGAAGATGCAGATGTAATATTTCTCACAAACGAAAGTATGGATGCAAATATGGCATTTCAGCAAGATTGGATTTATGATATAGGTCTGGTAGTTTCTGATGAAATTCATCTAATTGGTGATGATACTAGAGGTCCAACACTAGAAATTGTTCTAACTCGACTTAGGTCTGGCTTTATTGGAAAAAATCCACCTAGAATTATTGGACTCAGTGCAACAATATCAAATAGTGATGAACTTGCTGATTGGTTAGATTGTGAATTAGTTGAGAGTACATTTAGACGCGTTCCATTATCTGAAGCCGTTTACAGTCGGCACATCATAACAAATCAAGATCGAGAGGAAACTGAAGGTAATCTTACAAATGACCGTCAAGAATCCAGGCATCAAAAAGATTGGATTGGTTTAGGATTGGATACTGTCGATAATGGAGATCAATGTTTGATATTTGCAATGACAAGAAAAAATGCCGTAGCATGGGCAAAAGAGGCTGGCCGTGATGTTGTAAAAATGCTTAATGA
Source organism: Nitrososphaerota archaeon (assembly GCA_018647405.1). GTDB lineage: Archaea > Thermoproteota > Nitrososphaeria > Nitrososphaerales > Nitrosopumilaceae > Nitrosopelagicus. The sequence goes on from JABGTD010000063.1 coordinate 10,076, forward strand.
AAATCAAAGAAAAGAATTAGAGAAAATTTCAAAGAAAATTCTTCCAAAAGATAGTTATGATAATACAAAATTAACTACTGAATTGGCACAAGCGGTAAAAAACGGTGCCGCGTTTCATCATGCAGGTCTTGATCAAAGATGTCGTACAATAATTGAAACTGAATATAAAAATAGACATATAAAATTCTTAACTGCAACTCCTACTTTAGCTGCTGGTGTAAATTTGCCTGCACGTAGAGTTGTAATTCCAAGTGTTATGAGATATACAAATAATGGTTTGGAAAAAATTAGTATTTTAGAATATAAACAAATGTGTGGTAGAGCTGGCAGACCACAATATGATGATATGGGTGAATCAATAATTATTTCAAAAGGATATCCTGATGAAATATTAGAGCATTATGTTGATGGTGAACCTGAACCATTAGAATCAAAAACTTTGGATGAAGATAGTTCTTTACGAATAAACCTGCTTGGATTTATTTATACTGCATCTAAATTTAATCCAACATCATATGAAAAAATAATAAAATTCTTTTCACAAACTTTTGCTGCGTATCAACTTTCAAATAATTCAATATTAGAAAAAAAGGTGACAAAACAACTTGAAAAATTAAAAGAATATGGAATGATCACTGATGAAAATGGGTTTGAACCTACAAAATTTGGTATTAAAGTTTTTTATTTAAGAATTGATCCAAAAACTGCCTTTGATATGACTGGTTACGTTGAAGATTATGTAAGAGGAACAAAACATACATTTGGAATATTACATATGATTACAAATCTTTCTGAATTTTATTCACAGTATCCTGTACCTGATAAATATCAAGAATCTATGGATGATCTCATTAATAAAAATGAAAAATTATACAAACAACAAAATTTCTCAAGTGATGATTGTTTCAAAAGTCTCTTAATTTTGTACAAGTGGATTGATGCTATGACTTATCAAGACATGTCTGAACATTTTGATGCTGAGCCTGGTGATATATTTTATATTAAAGAAAATGCTAAAAATTTGGCTTATACCTTTACAGAGATTGTTAAATTTTGGAGAGATTACGCCAAAGAAAATGATCAAAAAAAGATTGTATCTGAATATCAGAATCTTATTGACGAATTAGATTTACTTAGACTTCAAATAATACACGGTGTTCCAGAGAAATATCTCGAATTAGTAAAAATTAAACAAATTGGACGAGTTCGTGCCCAAATTTTGTACAAAAATGGCTTCAAAAATAAAACTGCACTCAAAAAAGTACCTCTTGAGAAATTAGCAGCAATAGATAAAATTGGCACAATTCTTGCAAAAAGTATCAAGTCTCAAGTAGAAAAGGTCAGATAATTGGAACAACTAATAATCCCAGCAATAATTGCAATTACCATTGCATTTTTTTCTGTATATGGGTTAACTCCTTTTGTAATACGTGTTTTAGAAAAACGTAACATCACTGTTGTTGATGTAAATAAAAAAGAAAAAACAATGGTTGCAAGACCTGGTGGATTATCAATTATTGTTGGAATTGAATCTTCATTAATTATTTTGTATATATTTTTCCCAATCTCTGAAATACTTGCTGTACTCTTAACAACATTTTTCGCTTTTATTGTAGGACTTATTGACGATAAAAAAACTATGGGTGGATGGTTCAAACCAGTAGCTCTTGCATTTTGTGCTGCACCCATTATACTGCTCGGTGCATATGATTCAAATCTTGCTTTCCCATTATTTGGTACAGTTCAAATTCCATTACTCTACATGGCATTAGTTGTATTCATGATACCAATTATGGGTAACACAATTAATTCAATTGATGTTTTAAATGGAGTTGCAAGTGGATTTATCACAATCGCAAGTTTTGCATTATCGATATGTTTGTTCATACTTCAAAATTATGAAGTAGGAATTATTTCATTATGTTTGGCATTTTCTTCATTGGCATTTTACAAATACCATAAATTTCCAAGCAAAGTTTTTCCTGGTGATTCTGGTGCAATAACTTTTGGTGCTGCATATGGTGGAATTGCGATAATTGGTGGTGTGGAAGTTATAGCTGCTATAGCGATACTTCCTGCAATCATTAATTCTTTCTTGTTTCTTTCTAGTGTAAAAAAAATTGTTGAACATCGTGAAATAAAAAATCCTACATCTCATACTGATGATTGGAAATTACAAACTACGTCTGAAAACCATGCTCCAATTACTTTAGTAAGATTACTTATTGCAAAAAAACCTCTTAGTGAAAAGCAAATTGGATATGAAATTTTTAAATTAGCAATATTTTCTGGAATTCTTGCTATAATTACTGCATTTATGATGGGAGTTACTATCTAATGTCTATACCAATTTTTTCATTTATTTTTGCAATGTGGATTTTAATTATAATTGGCGGTGGGTTGATGGTGATTTTCATTGGACCTTTATCATTTTCTGGAGATGGACAATTAGATCCGCTCATTAATTCTGGCATAAAAGTTTCAATTGCTATGGTTCTAATCTTTATCTGGGTAATTGCATTACTTAAAATTAAAAACTGGATATTTAGAAAAATCACAAATCAATAGAATTTATTTTTGATTCATGAGATAATCTACGACTAATCTTACGCCAAATCCTGTCGCACCATGAGAATTGTATGATTTACTTTTAGTGGATGGTTGTATCCATGCAGTTCCTGCAATATCAAAATGTACCCAAGGTACATTTCCTACTGAATTTGCTAAAAATGCTGCAGCAGTTATTGTACCTGCAGCTCTTCCCATTCCAAGATTTTTGATGTCTGCAACCTTTGATTTCACCATGTCCATATAATCATCATTAATTGGTAATTCCCAAACTTCTTCTGAAGTTTTTGTTGATGCAGCTTTAATTTTTGATGCAAATTTTGTATTATTACTTATTATTGCTGCAACATTAGTTCCTAATGCAACAATACATGCTCCAGTCAAAGTTGCAAAATCCATCACAGATGATGGTTGATAATGTTTTATTCCATATGCAAGTCCATCTGCTAAAATTAATCTTCCTTCTGCATCTGTGTTTAAAATTTCTGCAGTTTTACCATTAAATAATTTAATAATATCTCCTGGTCTAAATGCGTCTCCACTTGGCATATTTTCAACTGATGGAATTATTGCAACTACATTAATTGGAAGTTTTAATTCTGAAATTGCTTTCATTACTCCTAATACTGTACAACCACCACATTTGTCAAACTTCATTTCATCCATTTTTTCTCCAGGTTTTAAGGAAATTCCACCTGTGTCAAATGTTACTGCTTTACCAACAAGTAGAATTGGTTTTTGTTCATTTTTCCCATTTCTATATTCTAAAATTATGAATTTAGGTTCATTCTTACTTCCTTGTCCAACTGCTGTGACTCCTCCTAACCCTTTAGACTTAATCTCATTTTTTGAAAATACTGTACATTTCATTTTATTTTCATTTGCTATCTTCTTTGCTATTTCACCTAATTTCATTGGAGGACATTCATTTGGTGGAAGATTTGCAACATCTCTTGTAAATTTAACTGCATCAGATATTATAATTGAATCTTTGATTATCTTTTGTGCATTTTTGTCTGGTGTTAATAATGTTAAATCTGGTTCTTTATTGTTAGATTTTTCTTTTTTGAACAAATCAAACTCATACAATGAAAGATTTGCACCTTCTACTATTGATGATATGATTTGATTATTATCGATTGAAGTTTTATCAGGAATTATAATTGAAAATTCTTTTATTTTTAATTCGTGAATTTTTTTTGTAATGACGCCTGTAACATCTCTAATTACATCTGAAGTCAGTTTATTTTTTTTACCTAATCCTGTAATCAAAACTCTCTCTGATGGACTTTCTTTGTGCGAATGAATAATTGAAATTTTACCTTTTTTTCCGTTGATCTCTTTAATAGACTGTGAAATCGTCTGGTCTATTTTTTTATTTAATTTGCCCAAACCTATTGCTACATTTGTATCCTCAAAACAAAATGCACATAAAACTGAGGTTCTTTTCTTTGCTGGAGAAATCGCTTCTGCTCTAATTCGCATATATTTTTCTAAAAAATACTTTTTTTATAGATTGCTTATGTCGATTTTTCGACTGTGAGTAATCAAACTAGCAGAACGGAAAAATACTGCAAGTGTATCCTTACATCCTATGTCACATGATTCTTGAATGCTCATTTTATTGAATTTTCGTCCATGAACACTCAGAATTGCTGATAATAGGGGAATTATTGCTGCTCTTCCCCCGTATGCTGTATCCTTATCGATGAACCAGAACATTTCCAATGCGTCATCTTCTAGAATTTCTTCTCTGATTTTTCCACCAAATTCTGTATAATGACCGATCATTCGTAATTTCCCTTTAGATATGAAATTCATTAATTTGGCAAATTTTATACAGACATAGCATTTGTCGTCATAAATCATGAGTGGCAAAGTATCCTGAAAATCCATATTTGTTGTACGATCTTTACAGATTAAAATTTTCGGAAATAGCTATTTATGTAATTCTTGGTATTTTTTCTAATGAGGATGATCATGTGTAAAATTAAAAGTATCAAATTGGTCAATAAACTACCATGGGCCTGAATTACTATCAAATTAAAAAAAATGTTCTTCAAGCTAGAAAATTGGTTATTCGTGGAACTTCGATTGCAGGTTCTGGCCATCCTGGAGGTTCATTTTCCATGGCAGAAATTATGGGTTGTATTTTTTATAATCACTTAAAGTATGATCCAAAAAATCCTGAATGGGAAGATCGTGACAAGCTAATTTTATCGAAAGGTCATGCATCTCCCGGTCTGTTTTCAAACATGGCAGTAGCTGGATATTTTGAAGAATCTCAATTAGACACTTTACGACAATTTGGAAGTAAACTCCAAGGTCACCCTGATCTAAAATGTCCTGGTGTTGAATTTTGTGGAGGTTCTTTAGGAATTGGATTATCTTATTCCATTGGAAATGCATTAGCTGCAAAACTTGATCAAAAAGATACACACATCTTCACTGTTATGGGTGATGGTGAAAGTGATGAAGGTCAAGTTTGGGAAGCTGCAATGACTGCTGCAAAATATAACGTTGATAATCTTACATTAATTCTAGATAGAAATTTCATACAGCAGGATTCTTACACTGAAAAAATCATGCCACTTGATGAATGTCTTGAAGATAATGAACTACCTGAAATGTGGAAAGATGCTAGTAGATGGAAAACTGGTGATAAATGGCGTTCCTTTGGATGGAATGTAATTGAAGTTGATGGTCATAGAATTGAACAAGTATCTGATGCAATTACTAGAGCAAAATCTGTTAAAGGTATGCCATCAATTATCATAGCTAGAACAATCAAAGGAAAAGCAGTTGAACACATGGAAGATAATCCACAATGGCATGGTAAGGCACCTACTCCTGCACTTGTTCCTGTAATTAATCAAGAATTAGATTCACAATTTATGATTGCACCTTCTATAATAGCAGGTGATATGACAAATCTGGAAAATGAAGTAAAACGTTGTGATGATGGACGAGCTGATTACATACATCTGGACGTTATGGATGGTCAATTTGTTCCAACTTCTACTTTTGATTATACAAAAATTAAGGAATTAAGACCTCTAACTGTAATTCCATTTGATACACATCTAATGATTAATGAGCCTGTAAAACAAATTCAAAATTATATTGATGCTGGAAGTGATATTGTAACTGTTCATGCAGAGGTATGTGATGAATCAAGTTTTGGTGAAATTCATGATTTATTAAAATCAAACAAAGTCAGTGTTGGTTTGGCAATAAATCCTGATACTTCTATGCCTGATTGGAGTAAAAAATTCATTTCCACACTTGACCAAATTATAGTAATGTCTGTCGTACCTGGAAAATCAGGCCAAAAATATATTGAAAACACACATGAAAAAACAAAAAATCTAATGATACATCTAAAAGAAAATGGGTTTACTGGTTATGTAGAATCTGATGGAGGGGTCACTCTAGATAATATCGGTGAATGTTTTACAGATGGAGCGCGTGCATTTGTTGGGGGTAGTGCAATAATTGGTCAAACTGATGTTAGATTGGTAATACGTGAATTTCGAAATCGAGTATTAAGAACTAGACGTAAATTATTGATTCAAAAAGCAAATGAACTTGGTGGGACTGAATTAGTGAATAAATGGATTGATTTGCATGTTATAGGTAAGAAAAAAGATGAATTACAGCACATAGCAATGGAGCTTGGATATCAATGAGTACTGAATTTGGTGACATGAGAACTGCATATGGAAATGCATTGATTGAATTGGGTGAACAAGACAAAAACATTGTTGTCTTAGGTGCTGATACGACTGATTCACTAAAAACATCTGGCTTTGGAAAAATTTTTCCTGATAGATTCTTTAATGTTGGTATAGCTGAAGCGAATTTGGTATCTGTTGCTGCAGGATTAGCTTATGCTGGAAAAACATCATTTGCAAGTACATATGCAATATTTTTACCTGGAAGATGTGTTGACCAAATACGAAATTCAATTGCATACCCATCCAGAGAAGAAAAAAAAGGCTTGAATGTTAAACTTGTAACATCACATGGTGGACTATCTGTTGGACCTGATGGTGGTTCTCATCAAACAATTGAAGATATTGCAATCATGCGTGTTATGCCAAACATGAGAGTTTTAATTCCTGCTGATGCTATCGCTGTATCGAAATTAACAAAAAATATTTCACAAATTTATGGTCCATTTTATATGAGAATGGCAAGATCCAAAGTTCCTACTGTCCATTCTGTTTCTCAAGAATTTGAAATTGGAAAAGGTATTACATTAAGAGATGGAAATGACTGCACTATAGCTGCTACTGGAATAACAGTAAAAATGGCTCTTGATGCTGCAGATAAACTTCAGCAAGATGGAATTTCATGTAGAGTAATTGATTGTTTTACAATAAAGCCAATCGACAAAGATATCTTAGAAAAAGCTGCACGTGAGACTGGTGGAATTGTTACTTGTGAAGAACATAATATTATGGGTGGATTTGGTTCTGCCGTATCTGAGGTAATCTCTGAAGTATATCCTGTTCCTGTACGTAGAATTGGTGCACAAGATATGTTTGGTGAATCTGCTCGTGATGCTGAAATTCCACAATTATTAGAAAAACATGGCATCACATCAATTAATATAGAAAAAACTGTCAAGGATATCCGTAGTAAACAATGAAAATTTTCCTTGATACCGCAAACCTTGATGATATTCGAAAGTATAATGATATGGGTTTGTTAGATGGAATTACAACAAATCCATCATTACTTGCAAAAGAAGGTGGTGATCCACATGCAGCAATGGAGGAAATTACTAGAATAATCAAGGGTGATGTAAGTTTAGAAGTTGTAAGTACAGATTACGATGGAATGATGAACGAAGGAAAAAAACTTCGAGAGTATGGTGATCATGTTGTTGTTAAATGTCCAATGACCGGAGATGGCCTAAAAGCTTGTAAGAGTTTTTCAGAGCAAGGAATTCCTGTGAATGTTACACTTGTATTTTCTGCAAATCAAGCACTTCTTGCAGCAAAAGCAGGAGCAAAATATGTTAGTCCATTCATTGGAAGATTGGATGATATTGGTCATACTGGTATGGATTTAATCAGAGAAATTAAACAAGTTTTCTCAAATTATGATTTCAAAACACAAATTCTAGTTGCTAGTGTAAGACATCCGCAACATGTTGTAGATGCAGCAAAAATAGGTGCTGATGTTGTTACTTTACCTGCTGGAGTATTGGCAAAAATGCTTGGCCACTCTTTAACTGATAAAGGTCTCAAAGCATTTTTAGCTGACTGGGAGAAATTACAGTCTGAGCTATCAAATAAAGCATAATATCTTTGATAACACTTGACTGGTCTTTTTAATAATCCTCGACGTCATCTGAGAACTCTTATCAAACAAGCAAGAAAAGAAAAGGATCCTGTTGAAAGAGAAAAAAAATATGCTGAAGCATTAGAATATGGTCATGGAATTGAAAAAAAACTTGAACATGATCCTGATATTGCATTCATTATTGGAACTATTTATTACATCAAAGGTGATTCTGAAAAAACATTAGAATACATGAATAAAACTTTAGAAATTGGTATATTTGATCTTGATGCTTTAGCAATTAAAGCAAGTGTGTATCTCAATCTAAAAAATAAAGATAAAGTGATTGAATGTTGCAATAAAATTAAAGAATTAGATCCAAAAAATAAATCTCTAATTGAAATTGAAGATGAATTAAAGAAAATTTAAAAATAGTAAATAGAATTGGAAAATCTACGCGTCGTAGATCATTAATTCTTTTTCTTCTAATGTAGAATGTAGGTTATGTACAGATCTATACACATCTGCCTCTTTTTTGGCTCCTGTGCATACAAGCTTGCCTGATGCAAACAAAAGAATTACTGTTTTTGGATCAAGCATTCTGTGAATCAAACCTGGAAATTGTTCAGGTTCATACATACTTCTTGGTAATTTTCTTGCCGCTTGTTCTAAATGGATTTTACCACCTAGATTGATTGCTGCAACAATATTTTGTACTGTAATGACAGCATCTTTCTTAATTTTGATACCTCCTTTACGTAATTGTTTTACAACTGTCTGAACAGCTTTTACTGCCATCTCTTCAGATTTTGCGCCGGTACATACCATTTTACCTGTTCTAAAGATTAGTGTAGCAGTTCTTGGACTTTCCAATCGGAATACTAATCCTGGAAATTGGTCTGGGTGGTACTCTGTATCAGGAAATTTTTTGGTAATATCATTAAGATCTACTTTCTGATCAACTGATGCTGAAGCAACCACGTTTTCTACACTAACTATTGGTTTTGTCTGTGGCATTTCTACTCTTTTAAATACTCCCTTTATATATACATGGGTTTGATTTTAATGAAATATTACAATTAATGACGGTTAATCCACATATACCGATGTTCTTCTTCAAAAATATCTAACTTAACATCATTATTTTTTATTTCATCTGGACTAAACTCAAAAAAATTTAGTTTTCCCAAATATGGAATAGGCACTAGCAGTTTTTTTGGTTTTTCTAAAATAAACCCGTATTTGTTTTTTGTATTGTCTGATATTGAATAATGTTTTTTCTTGTCAGTTTTGAGTTCTTTATCAGAGTCATATTTCTTTACATCAACTAAATTGGCTTTTCCTATTATCGCACCTGTTGTAATTGTCGATGGTGATATTTTCATTCGATTACACTCTTCTATGAGAATATTTTTTGCAGCATGAACTAAAAACTCACCTCGAAATTTTGTATTCCATTTTCTCAATTCAATTGTTTTTTTACCTTGTACAATTAATTCAGCAAATGGCTGACAAACTGAAAGACACTTCATAAACTTGTATTATTTAGAGACTGTTAATAAATATCAAAATTGTGATGTTTGCTCAATTATTGTTGATAGATCTTTAGTTTGGCTTTCAGGTAGGCCGGTAATTCCTCCAGTTAGACTATCTGTTTGAATACCTTTCTCGGCCAAAACATTAGCTGCCATCAATGATGTTCTTCCTGCCATACATACCATCAATGATTTTCCATTTGATTCTTGTAATGCCTTACCAATTTCATCTGGAATTTGTTGTCCAGATAGTAATTCTTGTGCAGTTCTAGCATTTGGTATTATGATTTTACTCTTGTCAATTCCAAGTGATTTTGCAAGTAATTCAATTCCTTCTTCACGTGGAGTATATTGAGTATGAATCCAAATTACCTTGTCGTAATCATTTGCATTTGATACAACATCTTGTTGTGAAACTTGAGTTGGCGTTATACTATTTCCAATTTTTTCAAAATTCTTTCTATATTTTTCAATTCCATCACAAACCATAACAACAAAATTTCCACCATTTTTGTATATCATTTGCAATGTCGCATAAAGTTCAAGTGCGCTACTTTCGCCCATATCATGTCCTTTATCTACAAAGAATTTCAGTAGCGGTTTTGCTTGTTCAAAATCTACTTGATGCTTACCTGCATATTTTTCTGGGTCATAATATTTGAGACCATCTGCATTTCCTATTGTTCTTATTCCTGCAACATCTTGTTGATCTGGAGGAAATATGACATGAACTCCTTTTTTGTTATATTTCTCATCAAAATATTTACTAAGACCTCCAGATGTTCCACCAGTTCCAAATGTACAAACAATGTTGTAGTTTTCTAATGATTCTCCATTCTCATGTAATTGTTGATCAATTTCAACACCTGTGACTGTTCTATGTGCGTCAACATTCAAATCATTATCATATTGTTCAGGACAGAATAAATTGTAAATTTTTGCAAGAAACTTTGCTAAATTAATTATATCTTTTTTAGCTAAAAGTGTTTCAATATCTGAAATATTATTATCAAAAGTTTCAGATTCAAAGCCAAGATCAATCATTTGTGAACGAATGTTTGCAGCAGTAGCTTTTGCAACCAATGCATCTTGTTTATCTTCCATTCCTGGTGCAGGACAAATATCCATATCAAGATCCATGATTCGAATATTTCCGTTTCTTAATTCTTTGAAGACACCTTCTTGAAGTTTTCTTGAAACAAGTGCAATTGCAGTTACTCCAATTTTTGACAATAATCCCAGGGCAATTCCAAAGTTTCCCGATGTAGCTTCAATCACCGTTGTTCCTGAATTAATTTTACCTGTAGTTATTGCATCATGAATTATGTTAACAGCTGGTCTTACTTTGATTGAACCTGTAAGTAATGTACAATCAAATTTTCCATAAATTTTAAAATCTTTGTTACTAATGTCTACGTCATATACTGTCTTTGCACATTCTTTAAGATCATTTGTAAGATCTATCAAAGGTGTAGCATTAACAATTTGCACTTTGCCGTCTTTTTCTTCTCGATGTGGAACCTTGGACCATACCTCTTCTTCAAATTTTTTCATTAAGGTATTATCAGACATATGGTTGCATGATTTAGGTTCAATTTAGAACTTTTGTAATTAGCTTAGCGTAATTAGGTAAGCGTAATTAGGTAAGGGTAATTTTAGAGAAGTATTTTAACTCCAGAGAACAATGTATACTATGAAAATATCTGCACCTTTAGTTAAAGCACTAAATAATCAAATCTCGATGGAGGCAAATGCGGCTAATGCATATCTTTCCGCAGCATCATGGTGCGAAGTAACTGGTTACGATGGAGCCGCTAGTTTTTTCCATGATCAAGCAGAAGAAGAACACCAACACATGCTAAAATTTGTAAACTTTGTTAATGGCCAATGTCTTGGAGCAATAATTCCTGGTACAAAACAACCACCAAAAACTTACAAATCATTAGAATCAATATGCAAAACAGCATTATCAAATGAACAAGCTGTAACAAAAGCAATAAACCATATGGTTGATCTAGCACAAAAAGACAAAGATCATAACACATTCACATTCTTACAGTTCTTTGTTAATGAACAGATAGAAGAAGAGCAACAATTTGAAAACATACTACAGAAATTTAATCTGCTAGGTCGCGATAAACTCGCAATATATGAAATTGATAAACTACTTGGAAGTCTTGGAACTTCAGGTAGCGATTCTGAAAATTAATTAGAGTTTTTCCAATCTAATTGTTTTTTATCATACTCTTCTTTTGAATATATTTTTTTTGCAGGAACACCTCCTACAACTGTATTTGGTGGTACATCTTTAGTTACGACTGCACCCATTGCAACTACACTATTTTCTCCAATAGTTACTCCTGCTTTGATTACCGCACGACTACCAATTATCGCATTATCCTTTATTGTGACTCCAATTAATTTTTCACTTGGAGGGAATGGATCATTTGTCAATGACACTGAAGGGCCTATGAAAACATTGTTTCCAATTCTTGACAATGGAGGTAAGTAAACTAGTCCTTCAATCATTGTATTATTTCCAATTTTCACATTATAATCAACATGAGCGAGTGAACCAATTTTCACATTATTTCCTATTTCTGTATTATCTCCAACATATGCAAAATGCCATATCTTTACACTATTTCCAATTTTTGCTTTTTCGGAAATAAAATTTTCAACCAATTATATCACAAATGCCAAGGTTTTCCTTGTTTAGTTATTTTTTCTGGAAGTAAATCTTTATTTTTTTTGAGAAATTCTTCTTCTTGTTTCTTGTCTCTTAATTCATCCGGAAGCATTATCGGAATCTCTTCAATTATGAGAAAATATCTTTCACATGATGTACAATAAATTGCTCCTTCTTCTACCTCGTCATTTTTAGATTTAATCGCTAGTAATTCCAAAGGGTGATTTTTGCACATTGGACATGCCAAAATGTCTAACAGTTTATTTTTCATTTTATATCTAGATATATTGGAATCCCTTTTTGACTAGATAAAAGAGCTGCTTCTGCAATTCTTGTTACATTTACTGCATGTTCTGGTTTCACTCTTAACTCATTTTTACTCTCAATTGCATCAAGAAAATTTCTAATCTCTAAAGATAATGGCTCTTCCTTCTGATTAGATGGAGTTTCGGTTCCCTTGTCAGTTTCAATTCGTATTTCCTGTGTTATGAAATCTGAAAAAATTCGCCCATCTGTACATACTGCATTAAAATTTCTCACTCTGGTTGGAGTGATCCAATTTGAAGAGATTGTAGCTATTTTATTATCTTTGAAACCAAGCATTATTGTTGCAAAATCTTCATGTTCATGATTAATTTGACCTGATTTTGCAAACACAACTTGTGGCGTTTCATCAAAAAGCCACATTGCCGTATCTATATCATGTACACTTGTATCATAAATTATTCCAACATCTTTGATATGTAGCGGCATTCGATGTTCTCTATAAAATTCTAATCTAATCAAATCTCCAAATTTCTTTGATTTCAAATAATCTTTGACATGAGCTACCGCAGGATTGAATCTCTCGATATATCCACATGTCAGAATTACTTTGTTCTTTCTAGCCTCTTCTACTAATTTTTCACCATCTTCTGAAAGATATGTCATTGGTTTTTCTACAAAAACATGTTTCTTTTTTTCAATTAATTGTGATGCTAATTCTGAATGAGTTGATGTAGGTGTACAAATAAATGCTGCATCAAACTCTTCATTTTCAAATAATTCATCTGTTGTTTTGTAATAATTAACGTTATATTTTTCTCCAAACTCTTTTGCTCTTTCATAATTCATATCACAAATAGCTGATAACACTCCAAACTCTGATAAAACTCTACAATGATTTTTCCCCCATCCTCCTGTTCCAATTTGAATTACTTTCATTTTTAATACACGTTTGTTAACCATTTAGAAAATTTTTTGTTATTATTCATTACTATCTGGGTGTATGTATCCATAACTTGTTTTGTTATGTTACCAACTTTACCATCTCCAATTTTCTTAGATTCGATCTTTATTACAGGTGTTATTTCTGCGGCTGTTCCAGTCAAAAATACTTCTTCTGCTTTTTTTAGTTCATCTTTTGAAATTTCTTTAATTTTGGTTTTAATTTTCATATTTTTTGTAAACTCTAAAATTGATTTTCTTGTTATTCCGTCTAATGCTGATGATGAAAGTGGTGGTGTAATCAATGTATTATTTTTTACAATAAAGATATTTTCTCCAGGTGCTTCACTCACTTTGTTATTTTTATCTAACAAAATCGCTTCATCAAATTTTCTTTTTTTTGCATCTTGTGTTGCTAGAATTGAATTTAGATAATTACCTCCCATTTTTGCTTGTGTGGGGGTTGAACTGTCATTGAATTTTCTCCATTTTGAAATACACGCTGTAATTCCATTTTTATTAAACAAATCGCCAAATGGAAAACAAAAAACAACTGCATGTGTTGGTGCTTTTTTTGTTACGTACAGATTAATTCCATATTGTCCAACAAAATAAAATGGTCTGATATAACATGAAGTTTTAATTTTATTTTTTCTACACAGATTAATTATAGCATCTTTGATCTCTTTATTTGAAAATTTTAATGTAATGTCATAAAATTTCCCTGAATTTCTAAACCTCGTAACATGCTCATCTAATCTGAATATGTTTAATTTTTCTCCATTCCAATAGGCTCTAATCCCTTCAAAAATTGATGTGCCATAATGAATTGCATGAGTTGTTACTGGAATCTTTGCATTACTATGTTTTACAAATTTTCCATCAAACCAAATTAATTCTGATATGGAACTCACAAAAAATTCTAGAATTTTGTATATTTATTTTATAACTAGGTATAACCCTCTCTTGGGAATTTCATACCTAGAACTCTAGTTGTATTATCTTCTGATGAGGCAAATTTTTCAACAATATTCCAATTTTTATTAATAATTTCTACAACTGGCTCTGGAACTTGTTTTTCCCACTCTGTCTTTCCTCCTAAAACTGACTCGTACATTTCATTTTTTACAGATGTTGCAGAAAGTTCTTTTCTTTGACCCACTTTTGGTTTTAATCTGTATAATCTCAACATTATTCCCTCTGCTTTATCACCTGTGTATGTATAGTAGTCTCCTTCAATTTCATTGAGAATTTCTTTTCTTAATCTCCACGAACCTTTAGAAACAATTGGAGGAAAATATTTCTTAAATGGTGCATGAAATGTATAGTTCGATGAAACTGTTATTGAATCTCCAAAAACTGATTCTAACATTTGTTTTCTAAGTTCAAAGCTAAATGGAAAGCTTTTACTGTTAATTTCTTTTTCCTTATTTAGAAATCTAACTGGCATGACTACTACCTTATCGGTTTTTGATAAATCTCTGATAATTTCTGCATGCGCATTTGTAACTGGATTCAAATGTGCCAAGTAAATTGCAATTGTCATAATAATTTACTGTTTATCCTGTATTTTAATAACTGAGTTGTTCTGCCGATCTTTTCTTTATCCGTAAGATTCGAATTTGACTTCATAACTACCATCTTCACGTTTATGTCTCTCTGTTACAAATTCTTTATTTCCAAGATAGTCTAATGTTCCATCAATTGTTCCTTGCCATCCACAGATGTAAAACATAGTATTGTCTTTTGTAATTTTCTCACCAACTAATTCTTCTAATGGTGATTTTTCTCCAGATTTTGTTCTTAGGAATTGTTCTACTCTTCCTGTTTGGCCGGTCCATGCACGATTAAACCATTCTTGTGGTCTACTAATTGCTGCTCTATATTTGAAATTCCACTTATCTGCACCTCTATCCAAACTTTCATTTTCTAAATCTGTTAGCAACTGTTTGTAACTTAATTCATCCACATAACTGGCTCCATGTAAAACAACAAGTTCACGTTTATCTCCAACGTCATGAAGATGTTGAGCAAAACTAACAAATGGTGCTAAGCCTGTTCCACCTCCGATACATACAATTCTTCTAGTATCTGGATCACCATTTGGCAATTCATCATTAATTGTTAGATGACCTAATGGTTTAATCCAACTTACATCTGAACCTTCTTTAGCATTAAATAATTCAGTTGTTAATCTTCCTGGAAATGGTTTTCTTACCCATCTAATTACAAACTCAAAAAATTTTTTATTTTCTGGATGTGATGCGATTGAATATGCACGTCTTACAATTTTATTATTTTCTCCTGGTACTGGCATTCCAAGTGTTAAAAATTGACCCGCTTTGTAATCTGGAATAATCCCATCTTCTGGCACAAGACGGAATATCCCAAGATCTTCTTTTAATAATTGTGTATAAGTTAATTTTGCTTTATTATCTTGAACCATTTCTTAAAAATACAAATTTATGTTTAAATATCTTCTGTTAGATTAGCCTAACTCAAATTAGGTTAAATGTTGGTGATTTTTTAAGAAAACGAATCATTTAGGTTCATGGGCCGATAGTTCAGCCTGGTAGAATACGCGCATGGCATGCGTGGGGTCAAGGGTTCAAATCCCTTTCGGTCCACCATTTAATTAAAAAATTTTAAAATCTTTTCAAATTCTGATTCGCCTAGTTTATGCAACTCTTCTATTTCTTTATCTGAAATCTTCTCATCAATTCTTGCTAATGCATATGCTGCACTCTTTACGACCTCTAAATTTGAATCAAAAATACCTTGATGCAGTTCCTTAGCTGATTCTTTTACTTCTAAATGTCCTAATGCCCCATATGCACAGGTTCTAACTAAACCACTTGGGTCATTAGTTAATTCTCTAATATCTTTAATTGCATTTTTTTCATCTCTGTTTGCTAAAACTAAACTTACGTATGCTCGTACATTTTTACTTTCATGTTTTAATCCTAAAACCAAATACTTCAAAATATCATTTTGATTAAGAAGTAAAGTACTGAATACTTCTCCTCTAATCTCAATATCATCCTCATCAAATAATTTTATTATTTCTTGAATAATATTTGAATCGTTATTTTGAGTTAAACTCGATACGACACTTTCCCTTGAATTATCATTTTTGAGTGATCTTAAAATTTCCTCTCTATTCATCCTGTCTTGATTTAAATTATCCTCGTAATATTTTACACGCATGTCAACCGAACAACGAGACACTGTATTCATAGGTAAGAAACCAATTATGGCTTACGTCACTTCTACGTTAATCCAATTGGCCAACTTGCCTTCTGTCAGCATCAAAGCTCGAGGAATGAGTATCGGTAGAGCCGTAGATGTTGCACAAATAATTTCAAGAAAGACCGAGAACTCCGGATATAGTATTGGAAATATATCCATAGGCTCTGAAAGTTTAGAGTCACAAGACGGTAAGACAAGAAATGTTTCCACAATAGAAATTGAAGTAAAGAGAACTACTCAATAATCTCTTTACTAGTTTTTTCTTTTTTATTTTGAATATTTATTCTCTAATTTTCTAAACTTTGATAATTCAACAATATCGTTAAACTGATCAAAATTAACCAAATCTTTTTTGAGCCTTGTAGTGGTACCTTTATCTTTTAATTCCTTTAGTATTTTCATTGTTGCAAATGTATTTGCATACAATATGGATAATGGATATAGTATTAGTTGATATCCCATCTTATGCAATGTCGTTGTTGAACTAATTGGAGTTGCTCCTCCTTCAATCATATTTGCAACTAATGGAGCGTTTATTGATTTACCAATTTTTTCCATTTCTTCTATTGATTTTGGGGCTTCAACAAAAATCAAATCTGCTCCAATTTTTTTGTAATATTTTCCTCTCTCGATTGCATCGTCTAATCCTTCTGTGGCTCTGGCATCTGTTCTAGCTACTATGATGAAATCTTTATCCTCTTTTGCATCTACTGCGGCTGCTAATTTTTCCCCATATTCTTCTTTTTGAACTACCTCCTTTCCTTTCATATGTCCACATCTTTTTGGCCATTTTTGATCCTCAAGAAATATGCCTGATACTCCTGCAACTTGTAAATCCTGAAGTAATTTTTTTACAGTTAATGCGTTACCATACCCTGTATCCACGTCTACAATTAACGGCACTGATATTGCATTTGCTATACGTCTTGCATTATCTGTTGTTTCAGATAATCCAATAAATCCATAATCTGGCATTCCTAACAATGTGGCAGATGTACCATAACCCGTTTGAAACATTGCTTCAAATCCTACTTTTTGAGCAATCTTTGCTCCTATTGCATCATAAACTCCTGGAACTACCAATGGTTTTGATTTATCATTAATTAGTTTACGAAGTTTTTTCATAAAATCTATCTAATCCTGTTTTATTTATGATTAGTCTACAGGTGTCTATTTTTTAGAATCCATTTCTTTGATTTTTTCTAACTCATCTTGGAGAAATTTCTTATATTTTTCAATTTCATGATTTGTCATATTACTGGCATTTGAACTCAATAAATTACCTAGTATAGTTATCCTCTCTAACATATCCATTCCCATGAATTTTCCCATATCCATCAGTCTCATCATTGTGCTCATCTGTTGCTGCATATTCATTTTCCAATTCTCCAGATCCATTAGTATCGTTTTTCCATTATCTGTAATCTGATACTTTCCATTTTTGCTTTCTTCAATCAGACCTTCATCTAGTAATCTGCCAAGCAGTGGGTAAATTAGTCCTGGTGATGGTTTCCAGTTTCCAGCACTAGCTTCAACTGCAGAATCAATAATCTCTTTTCCTGTATGTGGATTTTCCATCAATTGTTGCAAAATGTAATATCTAGAGAATCCTCTTGGAACCATGCTTCCAACTCGCTGTGTCCATTCCTTAAACATCACTAGCGATATCACTAGCGATATATATTAATGATTCGATCCATCATATTTTGTTATAATACATAAGTAACCTCTTCTGATTTTATTCATTAATGACGGATTCAATTGAATTTGATCTAATAATTGCAGGTTCTGGTTTGGCAGGATTACGTGCTGCCATTGAGGCCGCAAAGAAGAATCAAAAAATCAAGATTGGTGTTATTGCAAAAACACAGGTAATGCGTTCCCACTCAGTATCTGCAGAAGGCGGAACTGCTGCTGTAATACAAGAAGAAAAAGGTGATACAATAGAATCTCACATTTATGATACTGTAAAAGGTAGTGATTTTTTAGCAGACCAAGATACCGCTGAGAAATTATGTCATATGATGCCAAATGAAATTTTTCAACTGGAACATTGGGGGATGCCTTGGTCCAGACAAGAAAATGGAAAAATTGATCAACGTAATTTCGGTGGATATAGTTTCCCACGTGCTACTTATGCTATTGACAAAGTTGGATTTTTTGAAATGCAAACTCTATATGATACTTGTCAAAAATTTGATAACATTGAATTTCTAAATGAATGGTACATCACATCAATAGTTCATGATGGAAAACAATTTTGTGGAATAACTGCAATAGAAACATCATCTGGATCATTTTACACAATTAAAGGAAAAGCACTCATAATTGCAACTGGTGGTGCTGGAAGAATTTTTAGTTATTCTACATATGCATTATCTTCAACACCTGATGGTTTGGATATGGCTTATCGTGCAGGAATGGGATTGAAAGATATGGAGTTTGTACAATTCCATCCTACTGGAATCTTACCCTCTGGAATTTTAATTACTGAAGGTGCACGAGGTGAAGGTGGTTACTTGCTAAACAAAAATGGAGATAGATTTATGAAAAATTATGCAGCTGGAAAAATGGAATTGGCTCCACGTGATATTGTTTCACGTTCTATTATGACTGAGATTAATGAAGGTCGTGGATTCAAACATGAAACTGGAGAAGATTGTATGAAATTAGATTTACGACATTTAGGTGATGAAAAAATTAAGGCTAAACTAGGTGGTATTAGAGAAATTTCAATTAAATTCTCAGGAATTGATCCTGCCGATGAACCAATTGACATCAGACCTGTTTGCCATTACATGATGGGTGGAATTCATACAAATATTGATGGTGCAGCTGAACTTCAAGGAGTTTGGGCTGCAGGAGAAGCTGCATGTAACAGCGTTCATGGTGCAAATCGTCTTGGTGCAAACTCTACTTCTGAATGTATTGTTTGGGGAAAAATCACAGGTTCATTAGCTGTTGATTATATTGAAAAAGAACATACATCTGCACAATTCCCTACTCATCTAGTAGCTGCTGAAGAAACTCGAATTTTTGATGGAATATTCCGTGGACGTGGGGATGTAAATCCATATGAAGTAAAACAAGAAGTTGCAGAAATTCTCAATGCAAAAGCATACGTCTATAGAAATCATAATGATTTGGCCGAAGGTCTCAAAAGGGTGCGCGAACTTAAACAAAAAACCTGGAAACATGTTGATGATTCTGCTAAAGAGTATAACACTAATTTCCAAAATGTAATGGAGTTAGATTCTATGTTCCGTGTTGCTGAAGTAGTGCTAGTAGGTGCTATAAACAGAAAAGAATCTCGTGGAGCTCATGCTAGAACTGATTTTCCAACACGTGATGATGCAAATTTCCTTCATCACACACTGGCTTATTATGATCCAAGTGAACCAGTTATGAAAAAGCACCCAGTTACTATAACTAAATACAAACCTGTGGAGAGAAAATACTGATGGAACGAGAAACTGGTGCAAGAGAAGGATTGAAGGGATGGCTGCATCCTGGTAAAATTGGAAAATTTGGTATCGAGCGATTAGCATGGCTTTTGATGCGATTAACAGGTCTTGGTCTCTTGGCATATTTCATTGGTCATATTTACGAAACAAGTCACATCTTAGATGGAAAAGCAGTATGGGACAAGTCATTAGAAATGACTCAGACAACTGAAGGTCACTTATTCTTAGCGTTAGTAATTGGAATGTGTGTTTTTCACACTGGAAATGGAATTAGATTAATGATTGCACAAATGGGGTATGGTATTGGAAAAGCAGAAAGACCTGATTATCCATACAAACCTCAATCAATCAACATGAAAGGTAAAGCATGTATTTATGCGACATTGGGTATGGCAGCTCTTGCAATGTGGTATGGAATGGCGGTGATGTTCGCATGATGGTATTAAGAGAAAGCATCATAATGAAAATACACTATGGCACTGCCATAGGTGCACTGTTCTTAACAGTCATACACATAATGATGAGACTAACTCAAGACTTTCACGAATCATTAGCATATGAAAATGTAATTGCAAATTATGAAAGTGTTGGTTATGCGCTATTACTTGAATTATTATTAATTTTGATATCTGTTCATGGATTTAACGGCTTGAGAGTAATTCTATTTGAAATGAATCAAGGTCCAACATATGAAAAAGTTGTAACAGTTGGATGTCTTGCAGGAATGGCGGCACTAATTGGATATGGTTCACGAACTATAATTATGACAAGTATGGGGATGACATAATGGCAACAATTCATCCTAAACTATCCGATGAACTATCTCAAACAGTAGTCTCTTCTACAAAGTCTGTAAAAATAAAAATTAAACGAAGTAATCCGAATGTAAATTCTGAACAAAAATTTGATGACTTTGTTGTACCAATTGAAAAATGGACAACTGTTCTAGATGTATTACTAGATGTCAAATCACATCTTGATCATTCTGTTGGAGTTCGTTATTCGTGTAGACAAGCATCATGTGGTTCTTGTGGAATGAAAATTAATGGCAAACCTGGTTTGGCATGTTTCACAAAAATATCTGAATTAGATTCTGATACTGTAACTGTAGAACCAATGGATAATTATCCTGTAGTTCGAGATTTGGCCGTCAACATGGATCGAATGATAAACAATCACAAAAAAGTAATGCCATATGTCATTAGAGAAGATTCTGAAATTGATGCTGAAAGCGGTATAAGAGAATTCTTACAAAGTCCTGAAAATGTTGATAAATATATTCAATTTTCAAGTTGTATCAAATGTGGTTTATGCAATTCTGCATGTCCAACTATGGCTATGGATAAATCATTTGTAGGTCCTCAAGCATTAGCACAGGCTTACAGATACATTGCTGATGACCGAGACAAAGGCAAAAACAAACGACTCAAAATTATAGATGAATCTCATGGAATTTGGAGATGTCATTTTGCTGGCTCATGTAGTCAGGTTTGTCCAAAAGGAGTTGATCCTGCAATGGGAATTCAGCTTTTGAGAGGATATCTTTTAGGAATTAGAGATTAATCTTTCTTTTCTTCTGGCTTTTTGTGAGGATTTGGACTGTTATTTACTTGATTGTTAATCTGTTCAGCCATAAAGTGGTTTGAGACATTTACCTTTACATCATCAATTCCGTGTATGCTCAATAAATTATCATGAATATCTTGACAAATTTTAAATCCAAAAACTGCTGGACAAAATGGACTTGTTAGATGTAAATCAACTTTGACATTCGCATCACTGATGTCTACTTCATCAATTAATTCTAATTCTGTAATTGTTGTGTTTATTTCAGGATCTACAATTTGTGATAATTCATCAAAAATTTTCACTCGTAGCTGTTTCACATCTTGTGTCATTGAATTGAATCCGTAGTTGCTATATATAGCGATTTTGAATCCATGTTGATGTATCGTTCTCGATTAGGAAAAGATCTTGATGATATTACACTAAGCTATGTCTCATCTATAAAAGACGATTCTGATATTGCATTTTATGACATTATTGGAAGTGAAGCACATGTCATCATGTTATATGAAAATAAACTCTTGTCAAAAATTGAAGTAAAAAAAATCTTAACTGCATTAGAAGAACTAAAGGGTGGAAACATCTCTCAGCCTGATTTTGAACCTGAAGATATTCATGAATTGATAGAATCATTAGTCATCAAAAAAACCGGAATCGAAAATGGTGGAAAAATGCACACTGCTCGCTCACGAAATGATCAGGTGGCACTTGACATTCGACTAAAAATCCGTGATGACATTAACATACTATTACAATGCTTGATTGAAACAATCTCCACTTTACTAAAAACAGCACAAGAAAATACCAAAACAATAATGCCACTTTATACACATCTTCAACAAGCTCAAGTTGGAGTTTTCTCACATTACTTGTTGTCATACGCCGATTCACTATTCCGTGATTTAGATAGATTCATGTCATTGTATCTACGAGTTAATCAAAGTCCGTTAGGTGCAGGTCCTGTAGGGGGAACTAGTCTTCCTATTGATAGAGACAGTACTGCAAAAATGCTTGGATTTGCATCTCTTGTAGAAAATTCAATTGATGCAACAAGTACGCGTGACTTTGTAGCAGAATATGTTGCAAACTCTGCAATCATGATGACAAATCTAAGTAGATTATCTGAAGACTTTATCATTTGGTCTTCAGCTGAATTTTCATTCATAGAACTTTCTGATGATTTTACATCCCCATCAAGTGTAATGCCACAAAAGAAAAATCCTGATATCTTAGAACTTACACGAGGAAAAACATCTCAGGTTATAGGATATTTGACATCTATCTTAACCACCACTAAAGGTTTACCTTCTGGTTATAGTAGAGATTTACAACAAATAAAATCTTCAATCTGGTCAACATCAAAAACATCAATCACTGCATTAATTATTATAAAATCAATGTTGTCTGATCTTACAGTTAATCAAGAAAAAATGAAAAAGGCAACAGAAGAAGGATTTCTAGTTGCTTTAGATTTGGCAGAAAATTTAGTTATTGAAAAAATACCTTTTCGTTCTGCACACAACATTGTCGGCAATCTTGTTCAATTATCACATAATTCAAAAAAATTACTCTCTGATCTGGAATTAGATGAAATTGAATCTCTTCAAATTAAGGAGATTAAAACAAGAAAACTTTTTGAGTTAATTCAAAAAACCACCGTCTCATCATCTCTTAAGCAACGAACATCAAAAGGATCTTCTGGAACCTCAGAACAAACACGAATGATTGGACAAAGAAACAGAAAACTTGTAACTCTAAAAAATTCTATTAAGACTCAAAATGATAATGTGAAAAAATCATTAACATTATTAGAAAAACGAGTTAAAACACTTACAAAATAGATGCGGGTCTAGTGGGATTCGAACCCACGACAGCCGCCTTAAAAGGGCGGTGCGCTACCTGGCTGCGCTATAGACCCATGCGAGTTTTTCCATTATTGTACAATTTAGTCTTTTACCAGTATGAAATTAAAAATGGAAACTTTAAAACCAGCAGTTCTTTTTCTTGTAAATATTGCCCTTGTAGTATAGCCCGGTCTAGAATTCGGCCCTGTCACGGCTGAGACGCGGGTTCAAATCCCGCCGAGGGCGCTTTTATTTTTTAAATTAAAATTATCTGATCGCATGGAATTCTACCTCGCTTGTCACAATAATCTTAAAATCCGGGCAATTTCAGTGAAAAATTGATGTCTGACGACAAAAAAGATTCTGAAGTAAAGGATGCTCCAAAAGCCGATGCAGAATCAAAAAAACAAGATGGCCAAAAATCCATCAAAGCATCTAAAGATGCACAAAAAGCAATCAAGGCAGCAGAAGAAGCACAAGCTGCGGCAGAAGCTGCAATTGCAAAAGCAAAAGAATTGAAAGAAGCTGCATCAAAGGCATCAGAAGATGAGTTCAAAGCAATTGCTGAAGAAATTAAAGCAGATGCTCCAAAAGCACCTGATGTAACTAACAAAAGAAAAAATGAAATTATATTTAGAAGAGAGATGGGTGAACCTGAATTTTTCTTAGATAAGGTAGATAGATTTCCAAAACCTATTTTATCTGAAGATGAAAAAGACGACATTACACGTAAAGCTCTCAATTATGAAGATACTACACCTGAATACAATCCTCAAAATATTTTAGACGAACGTTTTGGAGGAACTTCCAATTATGAAACTGGAATAACTGTTCTTGGTGATGAATTACAAGCAAAACTAGATCGTCTTAGAAATGATCCTGAAGCACTGCCTGATGATATTGCACAAGTTGAACAAAATCTTGCATATTTGGATTCACTGCATGAAAATTATTATCTTGGAATGAATGTTTTTAGAACTGCAAAAGGTGGAAGAAAAAATTAAATTAATTTTGGTGATATGGTATGAGTGAATTAAAATTTGATGTTTTAAATGCAAGAGTAACTTTCAAAAATGTTCCTCTTCATTCTCTTGCTAGATTTGCATTCAAAGATGTAAATGCTGCAACAGAGGCTTTCAAAAAAATTCCGGGTGTTGAAGAATGTATTATAATTCAAACTTCTAGTAGAGTAGAAATTTTTACTGTTAGTAATCTTGAAACAGATGATTCTACTGATGCAAGAAGACCTGAAGGAAAAGGTTTGGTAATTAATCAAATGAAAGAAACTTGGGAAAAAAATTCTAGCATAGAACAAATTGATATTGATCATGTTGATCAAACCTTGGAAGTCTTCAAAGATGATGATGTTTACCTTCATCTTTTACGATTAGCTTGTGGATTAGATTCTGTAGTTGTTGGAAAACAAGAAGTTTATGATGAAATTACAAAGTCACTAGAACTTGCAAAAAAATCTGGTGCCTCTGGAAAAATTCTTAATAAATTATTTGATAGTGTAATACGACTTGCTAACTCTATCCGAGATTCAACTGAAATTAGTAAAGAAGTTCTATCATTAGGAGATGTTGCATTAAACTTGGTAGAAGAAAAAGTAGGTTTAGATGCCAAAAAGAAGGTATTGCTAATTGGAACAGGTGAGTCTGCGGCCATGGTTGCAAAAACACTAGGACAAAAAGAAATTGCATTTACAGTTACTAGTAAAGACATGGAACGTGCTACTAATTTCTCACAACTATTGTGTGGCACCCCGATGGAATTTGCTGATGTGCTTACCGGATTTGATAAATTTGATATAATCATAGTTGCAACTACTGCTGATTACTTCTTGATTGATCTTGAAAGAATCAAACTTGTTATGAAAGAAAAGAAAAAAGGAACTCTAATTTTAGACATATCTGAGCCAAGAGCTGTAGAAGAAACTATCATGGAGTTGCCTCGAATAAAATTATTATTCCGAGATCAAGTTGCAGAAATTTATGAAGAAAATGCAAAATTAAGAGCTGGAATAGTACCTGCTGTTGAGAAAATCATTGATAAAGAATTACCTGTCTTATCTGCTTCAATGAAAAGAGTTTAATTTTTTACGATTAAGATTGTTGTCTTAAAATTACTTGTGTTAGTGTTTCTACGGAATATTCAATTCCATGCTCTTCATCACTATGTTTTCTATATTCGTCGATCACACTTTCTACATCGCCCTCTACTTCATATTTACATTCAAATCCGTAGTCTCTGCATGTTATTTTTGTCATCTTTCCAATTTTGGCTGAATAATTTTCTAAATATAAGTAATACTGTCAACTTTTGAAGAGAAATACATTTATCCAAATCAAGAAACTTTCCTCACATGGCAGATACAAAAGCAAAGATCATCTATACTGAATTATTAAAAGAAGATCTAGTTGTTATTCGTCTAGTACCGGTAACCGGTATGCCAAAGTACAAAACTGGACAATTTCTAACCATTGGTTTACCAGTACGTGCAGAAAATAAAATTGTTAAACGTGCATACTCAATTGCGTCACATGCTGAAAATAGAGATTATTTTGAATTTGTAATTAGATGGGTAAGAAAACCATTACCTGGTCGTGTAACTACTGAATTATTCTATCTCAGTGTTGGTGATGAAGTATTACTTGGTGATCCAACCGGTGATGACTTGATAATTGAAGATAAATATCGAAATGGAGAACCAGATAACAGAAGAGTTGTTTGTGTGGGTGGTGGAACTGGTCTTGCACCGTTCATTGCATTTGCAAATCATTTTCGTGACACAAATGATAAAAGACAACTTGTAGTTTTACATGGTGCAAGTTATGTTGATGAATTAAGTTACAAACGTCTTCTCACTGACTTTGAAAATGAAAGTAAAGAGAGAGGCACTGACAAATGGAACTTTCTTTACAGAGCTGCAATTAGTAGGCCAAAAGAACAATACAATAGATCATGGAATGGTCAAGTAGGAAGAGTTGAATCATTTTTCAAAGCAAACGCACAAGGTGTTTCTCCGTTAGATGAATTAGTTGGAGAAAAAGTTACTCCTGAGAATACTAGAATTTACATTTGTGGTTATCAAGGAACCATTGATGGAGTAATGGATTATGTTGCTGATAGAGGATTTGTCAATAGAGATAATCCACATGAAGATGGAACTTTTGAAGTCAAATACGAATCATACGGATAAAATTTATTTTTCTCTTGGAAGTATCTCGTCTAAAATTCCCTGATTTGCCGCTGCAATAAAAGAAACTCTTGTATCATAACTCAAATCTGCATCAAGAGGATTTAATTCTGAATCTAAAAGCAAACCTCCTGCTTCTTTCACAATTATGTATCCTGCCGCAATATCTTGAATTCTAATTTTATCTCTTAAATCAATAAAAACATCCATCAAACCTTGTGAAAACATTGCCATTTCTAATGCATTCGCACCAAAATGTCTGGTATGGCTATGATGTTCAAAAACAGGTTGCAATTTTTTCATTATTTCTTGTGATGCACCTGACGTATTGACTCCAACTATTTTGTACAATGGTGTACCTTTGTAAACTGAAATTTGTTTGTCATCTAGAAATGCACCTTTTCCTTGTGATGCAGAATACATTTCACCTGTTGAAAGATTTGTAATCACTCCATCTGTTATAGAACTGAGTCTATTTTCTGTTGCAAATGCTAATGATGAACAGAAAAATGGAACCCCTCTAACCGCATTCGCAGAACCATCAATTGCATCCATGATGACAAATCCTTTTGGATTTTCTGATAGTTCTACTCGACCACATTCTTCTCCTAACACTATACACTCAAAATTAATCTCTTTTAGATAATCCAAAACAGTGGTTTCTGCAGTAATATCGATATTTCTAGAAATATCTCCTCCTGCACCTCTTCCAAAATCACCAGCGGCTTTTTCTGTTCCTGCCATGTCTTTTACCGCCTCATAAATTCTTCTTGATGCTTCTTTGAGAACTAGATTGGATTCCATATGATTTTCAAATTTGTGGATAATTTAATTGAATAATTTTTTCATTTAATTTGAAAACCTCTTTATTCATGATTGAAGTTAATCAATTATGACGGCAACAGAATTACAAGGTTCAGGTGGATGGGTTAATGCTGAACTTACTGATGAAGAAGTCCAAAAATCAAAACTTGTACCAAACATAGACAAACACTTCCTAGCATCACTTGAAAAGTTAGATCCTTCAAAAATGCTGAAACATTTCTGTAAAGCATGTAATTCTGAATTCGATGGACCAACTGCTTTTCAAATAGAAGAAAAACCAAACGAAGAGGTTGCTAATGGATTAATCTTAATTGAGAGAGGTCAGTACACTTGTCACAAATGTAGTTCTACCATCGGCGAATATCGTGTTTTTTCACAGCCACAATAGAAACCCAACATATACATTATTAATTTCGAATTATAATCATATAACATGGAAGAAAATTACTCTTGGATCTATTTGCTCATATTCATGATCATACCACTTGCTAGAATACTTCCAAGATTATTGAAACGCGCTGGTCTTAAACAAGACATATCAGCTCGTCCTGAAACACCACGTGGAAATTTTTTCCAAGAATCACCACCTGCGGATAATTTTAGAGAATCATCATCACCTGATAATTTTCAAGAATCTCCACGTCGAGAAGAAGTTTCAACAAAAAACTGGCCTAAAGAAAAAATTGTACTTGGTTTATTGATGACTAACATATCAAAATTTGAAGAACTTCAGAAAAAAGGAAACATATCGACAAACAATCTAGATGCCATTCTTCAAGATCTTGAGAAAAAAGGCCTAATGAGACCTGTAGAAAAAAGTGGTCCATTTGGAAAATCAATACAACTAAGAATTACAGAAAAAGGTGCTGCAGAGTTTAGACGAATGTAATTAGATCTTTGAAGGCATAAATAGCAATTTGTTAACAATCTTTTGTGAGTGGAAAAGACGAATCAATTTTCAGTAAAAGTGCATTAATGGGAACTAAACCTGGAAAACAAATCATAAAACAAGGTTTATTCAAATCAAAAGGATTCAAACAATTTAATCACTATAAAGAAGAAGCAGAAAATACATTTCCAGAATTTGCTAAAAGATTTGCAAAAAATTTATTTGACCAAATAAACTCTGATGAATCTCCTAACACCACACAACAAAAATTTGCAGAAGAAGTCGGTTCAACGGAAATTATTCTTAATGCTTCTGAAATAGATCCTATCAAATCAAAACTATCTGATTTTGATACTCTACATGACCGAGTTCTTAGAATTCTAAACTCAAATTTTGTAAAAATGACATTTCCTGTATTCAATGGTCTTTTTGATGCGTCAACTGATTACTTTAAGGATGATCCAAGTACTAACATGCGCGAGGATATTGTAGATGGTCACATAATTGCAATAGATCTTAGTGAACCAATGGATAGAATTGTAGACAAAGATGAGGATTTAGAATATCTTGATGATTACAAACTAATGAATCCATATATTCTAAAACTCGCAAGAGAAAAAATTTCAAAAGGTGGTGAAGATGTTCTAAAAGAATTTGAAGAAGGATTCAAGCAGGCAAGAATTGGACAATATCTTGATACGAAATTAAAAGATAAACCTACATCAATTACAGAAGAAGAATTAGTTGAGAGTTACAAGAAATATCGTTCTGTTATGGGTACGGCTGGTAGAAACATGGCATTAAATCGTGCACCATTAGCTGATATCTTTTACACTGGAATGGCAAAAGCAGCAGAATCTGTTGGATGTGGAAATGAAATTGAAGACAGTATTAGAGATAAAGCAGCAAAAATACCATCATGGCCACTTTTCTATTCTCTAAAAATGAATGATGTAAAGAGTGGATTTGAAAAGACCATGAATCACAGTGAATCATATCTTAATGATGCTAGAGCTGCTCTTGAAAAACTCCCAGATAGTTTCTCACATCGAAAATTCTTAGAATTTTTGTTCCTAACTGTTGAACACTATAATCTATTTTGGTATAAAAAACTCCAAGAAGCAAATATCTGGTCAGATTTGACTCAAAACCTTCCTACTAAGTGATACAAATGATGTGGTCAGAAAAATACCGACCTCAAAATATTTTTGATATGGTTGGAAATGAAGATGCTAGAAAACAATTTGTTGAATGGTTTGGAAAATGGAAAAAAGGAACAAAACCACTATTATTGATTGGTCCTCCTGGAATTGGAAAAACGACAATGTGTTTTCTTGCAGGAAAACAATTTGGTTATGACATGATTAGTCTTAATGCAAGTGACGTTCGAAATAAAAAAAATATTCAAGAAATACTAACTCCTGTACTTGGTAATCAAACTGTTCTTGGTGAACCCATGATTTTCATTGATGAAGTAGATGGAATACATGGGCGTTCTGATTATGGAGGAGTTGAAGCTCTCATTAACATCTTAAAAGAACCCACCGTTCCAATTGTACTTGCTGGTAATTATGGTTCTTCTGATAAAATGAAGAAAATAAAGAAAGTTGCAAAAACTTTACAGATTAACCCATTGTCGCCTAGATTTCTTAAATTATATCTTGACATGATATTAGAAAAAGAAAAAGCAAAAATTAATCCTGGAAGATTGATAAAATTAATTACTGATTCAAAAGGTGACATCCGTTCTATGATAAACTCTGCACAAGCATTAGTTACTGGATTTGAACCTAATACTGAAAAATCATTTGAATCTCTAAATATCGAAGATGGATTAAATGCATTCTTCAAATCACAGTCACTTGAGGAAGCGAGAGTTGTTTTATTCTCTTTAAGAATTGATCCTAGAGAAAAAATTAATGCATTTTATTCAAGTATTATTACTAGTAATCTATCTTCAGACAAAATGTCTAAAGCACTAGAAATTATTTCAGAAGCTGATTTGCTTTATGGAAAAATAATGAAAACACAAAATTGGAGATTACTACGTTACCTTGATTCAATTTTATTATCACTTTATGAAAAAGATTCTTCTGCTAGATACACTCAGTATAATCTCTCTTGGCCATTGCTTAATAGATTACGATGGGATGGTGCAAAAATCAAAGCTATTGGTTCAACATTATCTAAAAAACTTCATGTATCAAATAGTACCTTTGCAACATTTTTCTTTCCACTCATTTTATCATTGAAGAAAAATGATTCTATTGAACTTGAATTTGAAGAAACGTATGAAGAATTAATTGAAAAGGAGATTGAACTTTTACAATGAGCTGGCGAAAAATTACAATGAAATTTGATGGTACATGCATAATATGTAATGAAAAAATCAATGTAAATGAAATTGGTCTATGGTCAAAAGGTCTAGGAGTAAAACATGAAAAATGTGTTGAAACTGAAGATCTCAAATGTATGATATGTGATGGCTCTGCTGGGTGCTCCCAGTGTGAATTTCAAGATGATTGTGATCGTTCAGTTGTTTCTCAACTATGCATATGTAAAAAATGTGAAGGATTAGGAAATTCTTATGAAACCTATAGAAATTCTCTTAAAAAGAAATTTTCGTTATTAAATCTCAAAAATTAGCAATTTTTGTTTTGTTTAACTTAAATTAATATATGATATCTGGGGCAAGAAATCGCGGACATGCATTCTGATAAACTAAATGAATATCTGAATAACAAAAAAACCTCACTTCAAGGTGGTGGTCAGGATAGAATTAAAGCTCAACATGAAAAGGGTAAACTGACTGCTAGAGAACGTATTGATCTACTCTGTGACGATGGAACTTTCGTAGAACTTGATGCAATGACCACACATCACTATTTTGATTACGATATGCAGAAAAAGAAATTTTTTACTGATGGTGTAGTTGGTGGTTATGGAAAAATCAATGGTCGTCAAGTCTATGTTTTCGCATATGATTTCACTGTTTTAGGTGGAACCTTAAGTCAGATGGGAGCTAAAAAAATTACTAAATTAATGGATCATGCAACTAGAAATGGTTGTCCAATAGTTGGAATTGCTGATTCTGGCGGTGCAAGAATTCAAGAGGGAATCTTAAGCCTTGATGGTTTTGCAGATATTTTCTATCATAACCAATTAGCATCGGGTGTAGTTCCACAAATTACTGCAAGTATTGGTCCTTCTGCTGGTGGTGCTGTTTACTCTCCTGCAATGACTGATTTTGTTATAATGGTTGAAAAAGCTGGAACTATGTTTGTAACTGGTCCTGATGTTGTAAAAACAGTTCTTGGAGAAGAAATATCCTTTGATGAATTAGGTGGTGCAATGACTCATGGAACAAAGAGTGGTGTTGCTCACTTTGTAGCTAAAAATGAATACGAATGTATGGATTATATCAAAACATTACTTTCCTACATTCCACAAAATAATGCTGAAGCTCCTCCTTCTGTTACAACATCTGATGATCCTAATAGACTAGATAATAATTTAATAAATATTCTACCCGATAATGCTTTACAACCTTATGATATGAAAGAAATTATTCTTTCAATCTTAGATGATAACAAATTCTTTGAAATCCATGAACTATTTGCACAAAATATTATTGTTGGTTTTGGTAGAATGAATGGTAAAACTGTTGGAATTGTAGCAAATCAACCAATGTTTTTGGCAGGTGCATTAGATATTGACTCATCAAACAAAGCATCACGTTTCATTCGTTTCTGTGATTGTTATGGTATTCCACTAATTACTTTAGTTGACACTCCAGGTTACATGCCAGGTTCAAATCAAGAACATAATGGAATAATTCGTCATGGAAGTAAATTACTATACTCTTACTGTGAAGCCACTGTTCCAAAAATTACAGTTGTCATTGGAAAAGCATATGGTGGCGCATACATTGCAATGTCAAGTAAAAATCTAGGAACTGATGTGAATTACGCATGGCCAACTGCACAAATTGCTGTACTTGGATCTGAGGGTGCTGTAAAAATTATGAATAGAAAAGAATTAGCAAGTTCAGATAATCCTGATGAATTAAAAAAGAAATTAGTTGATGAATTTACCGAAAAATTTGCAAATCCTTACGTTGCAGCATCAAATGGAACCGTAGATACCGTTATTGATCCGGCAGAGACTAGACCAATGCTTATCAAAGCACTTGAAATGCTCAGCAATAAACGTGAAAAACAACTTCCTAGAAAACATGGAAATATCAACCTGTGATTAGATATGATTGAAAAAGTATTGATAGCCAACAGAGGAGAAATTGCCCTTCGTGTAATGAAAACTTGTAAGGCTTTAGGAATAAAGACTGTAGCAGTCTATTCTGATGAAGATGTAAACTCCCTTCATGTAAAAACTGCTGACGAGTCATATTACATTGGTGAAGCTGCTCCTGCAAAGAGCTATCTTAATCAAGAAAAAATTCTTGATGTCATGCTATCGTCTGGTACTGATGCTGTACATCCTGGCTATGGTTTTCTTTCAGAAAATGATGATTTTGCACGATTATGTGAAAAAAATAAAATTAACTTTATCGGTCCTTCTGCTGATTCAATGAATCTTTGTGGAGATAAGATGCGTTGTAAAGCAGCAATGCTTGATGCTAATGTCCCAACTGTACCTGGAAGTCCAGGTTTAGTAAAAGATGCAGATGAAGCAGAAAAAATTGCTAATGACATTGGTTATCCTGTACTTTTGAAATCTGTTTATGGTGGTGGAGGTCGTGGAATTAGATTAGTTTCTAATGATAAGGAATTACAGGAAGGTTTTGAGACTGTTACATCTGAATCCATAGCTGCTGTTGGAAAATCTGCAATTATTGTTGAAAAATTCCTAGAGAAAACACGACACATTGAATATCAAATGTGTAGAGACAAACATGGTAATACCGTACATCTCTTTGAGAGAGAATGTTCTATTCAAAGACGAAATCAAAAATTAATTGAACAAACTCCATCTCCTGTAGTCGATGATGCAAAAAGAGAAGAAATTGGTGAATTAGTTGTTAAAGCAGCACAAGCCGTTGATTATACTAATCTGGGCACTGCAGAATTTCTCAGAGCAGATTCTGGAGAATTTTATTTCATTGAAATCAATGCAAGATTACAAGTAGAACACCCAATCTCTGAAATGGTATCTGGATTAGACTTTGTTAAACTTCAACTAGATATTGCAAATGGAGAAACACTGCCATTCAAACAATCTGATTTGAAAATGAATGGTTATGCAATTGAATGTAGAATAAATGCTGAGGATACTTTCTTAGACTTTGCACCATCAACCGGTCCTGTCCCTTACGTTACAATTCCTTCAGGTCCGAGTGTTAGATGTGATACCTATCTTTACCCTGGATGTACTGTATCTCCATTTTATGATTCTTTGATGGCAAAACTCTGTACTTGGGGAAAAACATTCGATGAATCTAGATTAAGAATGCTAAGTGCATTAGATGACTTTGATATTCAGGGTGTAGAAACTTCAATTCCTTTATACAAAACCATTCTAAATTCTGATGAATACAAGACTGGAAACTTATCAACTGACTTTTTGAAACGATTTGAAATGATTGAAAAATTAGAAAAAGATCTAATTGAAGATAGAAAGGACAAACAAATTCCTGCTATTGCTTCTGCAATAATGCATTCTGAATTTTATAAAAGTAAAGTACAATCACAAAATTCTAGAAATCAAAACTGGAAAAATAAGATGGATAGTGTATAAAAATGAAATACAAAGTTCAAGATACTGATGAAATTGTAGATGGTGAAATCTTAGAGAAATTATCACAAAATGAATACAAAATTAAGATAAAAGACAATGAATATGTTGTAAAAATTCTTAACATGGATTCAAATGTTATGGAATTTGTTTTGAACAATGAATTTCATTCAGTTAGATATGTTGATAGTCAAACTTCTGAGATGAATTTCATTGTTGACGGTTCATCAATGTCTGTAAACATGAATTCGCATCTTGATGATATTGTTTACAAAAACTCCGGCGGATCTGATTCTGGTGCTGGTCAATCTACTTTGCGTAGTCAAATTCCTGGTAAAGTTGTATCGATAAATGCAGGTGAAGGTTCTGAAGTTAAGAAAGGTGACACAGTTTGTACCTTAGAATCCATGAAGATGCAAGTTGCTGTCAAAGCACAAAAAGATGGTACAGTCAAAGGTATCAAAATTAAAGAAGGTAATTCTGTAAACAAAAATGATATTATTGCCGAAATTGAATAACTAGTTTTATTTTAGAACGTTCATAATTTCACTGTAATCTGGTTCTTTCAATGGATCTTCTGAAACCCATTTCCAAATCACTTTGTGCTCTTCATCTAAAATGAAAACTGAACGCTTTGCTGCATTGTAATCTTTAACGTGTAACAAATCTTTTAATAAAATATCATAGTCTTTGATTGTTTGACTTGTATAATCTCCTAGTACTGGAAAATTATAATTATTCTTTTCTGCAAATGCCTTATTTGCAAATGGTCCGTCATTACTAATTGCAATTACTTGTGCCCCTAGCGCTGAAATATCATTTAATGAATCTCTGAATTTACAAAGTTCAACTTCACATACTGGAGAACTAGCTGCAACGAAAAATGAGATAACAACTTTTTTCCCTTTAAACTCATCTAGGGATCTAAATTTGAGATCTACATCAACTAGTTCAAATTTTGGTGCTTGATCTCCAACATTGACTGCCATAGAAATCCTCATTTATTGTCGTATATCAATTTAGAGGACTTTGTAAAAACCAAATTTTGATCGAAAAAATTCTCTATAGCTTTATATTTTGACCGAAGGGAGTCGGTTTAACTTGGTTGGCGAGAGTGTAGCATCATACAGTAATGTATTACTCATGTTTGGCTTTGCATGTGCCGCAATGGCACCTGCGCTTTTGGTATCTAGAATGATATCTCCAGAAAACAAGAAACAACCAAATCCTGTAAAGACACTTCCTATGGAATGTGGCCAAGTCCCATCTGGTGCTGGTCGAACTCATTTCATGATGCAATATTATGCATATGTTCTAATGTTCGTTATTTTTGATGTCATGGCAATTTTCTTGTATGCTTGGGGTAGCTCTCTTTTAGACCTTCCACGAACTGCAACTTTACCAATTATTGCCTTCTTAGGAATTATGTTTGCCGCAATGGCATACGCGTTATACCAATCAAAGAGGAAAGACATATGGTAATTCTATATACTAGTTACAACTATCAAGGTGAGGGACTAAGTTGCTAAAAGAACTCGTTACTCCACAAAACGCAAATGTGTTTGTTGGAAAACTTGGCGACATTTTGTACAAAGCAGTTGATCAACCATTAGGTATGGCAATCAACTGGGGAAGAATGTGGTCTTTATGGCCAGTACACATTGAAACAGCATGTTGTAGTGTTGAGTTTGGAGCTGCATCAAGTCCAAGATACGACGTAGAAAGATTCGGTATCATCGAAGCTTTTGGATCATTACGACAGTGTGATCTTGTCGTAGTACAAGGAACAATCACAAGAAAAATGGCACCAAGACTTAGATTAGTCTATGATCAAATGCCAGAACCAAAATATGTAATTGCCATGGGTGCATGTGCAATTACTGGAGGTCTGTACTTTGATTCTTACAATGTGTTGCCTGGCATCGACGGAATTCTTCCAGTTGATGTTTATGTTCCTGGTTGCCCTCCTAGACCTGAAACCTTGATTCAAGGATGCATGTTGTTGCAAGAGAAAATCAAAAGGATGAAGGCTAGATAGGTAAAAAATTATGAGTAAGTCTGAAAAAAAAGTAACTTCAAAAGATGAAGATAAGAAAAAATCTGACGCAAAAGCCACTGGTGATGCAATTATTGCAGCAGCAAATGCAAGACGAGAAGAACTTACAAAAGAAGCTTTAGCAACACGTTCTAACAAAACTTTACCAAAAGAGGTTAAAGAAAAACCTAAAGAAGAAAAACCAAAGGAATCAAAACCTAAAGAAGAAAAACCAAAGGAATCAAAACCTAAAGAAGAAAAACCAAAAGCGGCACCTCCTTCAAAAACAGATACTGAAGAAGTATCTCTACCTGAATTTGAAAAATCTTTTGTTGATAAGATTTCAAGTCAATTTACTGGCGATGTAGAAGTTGGTTATATCAAAGAAAATAGAACTAGAGTAAATGTAAAAAAAGAGAAAATTCTTGAAGTTGCACAATTTATCAAAGATAACTTACCTTTCGATCATGCAGAATCTGTTACTGGGGTTGATTTTCCTGAAGATAAGGAAATTGGCGTTGTATACCACTTGGGTTCCTACACAGATCCTACCTATTCAAAACAAGTCTTAGCACTTGCAACCAGAGTTCCACGTGAGGAAAATCCTAATCCTGGAAATGATTCTACAAAATTACCAAGTCTAAGAGATATGTTTTACAGTGTTGAGTTTCATGAACGTGAAATATTTGAAATGCTTGGCGTTTACTTTGAAAGCCATCCTGATAATCGACGTTTACTATTGCCTGAAGATTGGGCAGATCTACCTCCACTAAGAAAGGACTTTAGGAATAAAGGAAGATAAAATGGCTGAACAAGTAATTCCAACTAAAAAAATGCCTCCGGGTCTACAGGTAGAAAATGTAGACGATAGGATTATGACACTAAATGTCGGTCCACAACATCCTGGTTCTGGA
Organism: Nitrososphaerota archaeon; assembly: GCA_018647405.1. Classification (GTDB taxonomy): domain Archaea; phylum Thermoproteota; class Nitrososphaeria; order Nitrososphaerales; family Nitrosopumilaceae; genus Nitrosopelagicus. The sequence goes on from JABGTD010000063.1 coordinate 47,102, forward strand.
CACATGAGAATTATTGTAAAGATTGACGGTGATTACATTGTCGATGCAGATCCTGATCCTGGTTACGTTCATCGTGGTGAAGAAAAAATGGCTGAATCTAGAAACTACATTACAAATATTCCTCATCTAGAGCGACCTGTGATTCACGATTCTTGTAATATTTTGTATCCTTACGTTTTAGGAGTTGAAGATTTAGTAGGAATTGAAGTTCCAGAACGTGCAAAATATGTTCGTGTAATTGCAGCAGAACTAAACAGATGTATCTATATTCAATACTGGCTTGCAATCTATGGAATATTTCTTGGACATTCTACAATGTTTATGTGGCCTGCAGGAGATAGGGAACTTTTAATTGATTTAATGGAAAAAATTACTGGCGCTAGAGTAACACATGCATACTTTATCCCAGGTGGTGTTAGAAATGATGTTCCTGCAAACTTTGAAGATGTGTGTTTACGTCAAGTAAATTACTTTGAAAAACGTATCAAAGAATATGCTGATATCTTTTATGATAATCCAATTCTAAAAGCACGAACCGAAGACACCGGAGTATTATCTAGAGAAGATGCAATTCGTTTAGGAACTACAGGTTCAGTTCTTCGCGCAAGTGGTGTTGATTATGATCTAAGAATCAAAGAACCCTATGATGTTTATGATGAACTTGATGTACATACCAATGTACTAAAAGCAGGTGATTCATACGCACGTTCTAAAATCCCTTGGCTCGATATGTTAGAGAGTTGTAATATTATTAGACAAGCATTAGAGAAAATGCCAAAATCAGGCTCTATTAGAACAAAACTCAAACCAAATCCAAAAGGTAGAGAAGATGAAGTTTATCGTAGAGTTGAAAGTGGAAGAGGTTCAGCAGGATGTCACATCATTTCAAGAGGAAAACCTGAACCATATCGTCTTAAACTTAGTGTAAGTTCTTTCAGAAATTTAATTGCATTACCATACTTACTAAAAGGAGAAAAACTTGGAAACATGCCAGCAGTTTATTGGAGTCTAAACTATTGGCCAGTGGAGGCTGACCGATAAATGTCTGTTATTGCACCAAAATTCCGTCTTGGATATTTCCTAAAAGGAATTTTTGATAATGCATTTTGGATTCTAACAATTGTAACACTTGCAGGAATTCCAGCAATTCAAATTGCATTATTTTTTGCACCGTTACCTGTAATTGATGGTCAACTTTTAACCGCATTCTTGGCATTTACTTGGCTGTTTAATCCCACGATGCAGGTTCCATTAATCAAGGCACTTATCTATTCTGATTTATTTAGGATTGCCGCTTTCCCTGGATTTGGTTTTGCTGTACTAATAGCTGCAGCAACAATTTTTGTTGAAAGAAAAATGTTGGCAAAACTACAACTTCGTGTTGGTCCGTTTTACTGTGGTAAAATTGAAGGTATTTTACAACTAGCAGGTGATGGATTGAAATTAATCTCAAAAGAAATTATTATTCCTGCAAAGGCTGACAAACCATTGTTCTGGGCGGCACCAGTATTGTTTGTTGGTACCGCTGCAGCATTTGTCGCATTAATTCCTGTTGCACCTGGTGGATGGGTTGTAGCAGACTTGGATGTTGGTTTACTTGCAGTATTTGCAGTAATTGGATTTTTCCCAATCATTACAATTTTATCTGCATGGTCTGCTAACAGTAAATTTCCATTCATTGGTGGAATTAGAGCACTTCATCAAATGGTATCGTTTGAAATTCCATTAATTCTGTCTCTATTGGGAGTTGTAATCTTAACTGGAACACTTAATCTTAGCGAGATTGTTGAATCACAAAGTAGCTTCCCTTGGATTATTTTCATGCCAATTGGAGCAATTGTTTTCTTTACTACTATGTTAGCTGAATTAGAAAGAATTCCATTTGATCTTCCAGAAGCAGAAAGTGAAATTGTTGCAGGATGGTTAACTGAATTTTCTGGAATGATGTATGGATTAGTACAATTAGGCTCATATCTCAAACTTTACGCATTTGCAGCATTATTTGTAATAATTTTCTTAGGTGGATGGACCGGTCCTGTATTCTGGCCTCCATTAGAGACTGAATTAATCACTGAAGGTATTCCAATTCCAAACTATGCTGGTGACCCAATTCTCACAGTTAACACACCTGGTTTGCCATTACTTGACAAAGATCCAAATGAATGGGTCCTGCAGCAGCAGGGCGAACTACAGTATACGAGCGGGCAGCTTTTAGTTAGCGGTGTTATTTGGTTTGTACTAAAAACAGTTGGAGTAATTTTCTTTATACTATTACCTAGAGGTGTATTCCCAAGAATCAGACTTGATATGTTGTTGCATATCGGTTGGTACAAACTAATTGGTTTGTCCTTCGTTAACATCTTTATTGCACTCGGATTGGTGTATGCTGGAGTAATCGGACCTGGAGGAATTTTGTAATGGGAACTGCAACTGGAATTATCAAAGCATTAAACTCTGGAATTAAACATCTGGCAGTAAAACGTTTCACTTTGAGATATCCTGAACAAAAATTGAAATTTGTTGGAGACGGTTACCAATTTGATCCGGCATCTGGTGTTGCTATTGCAGGTCTAAAGGGTAGACACATGTTATTCCATGATCATTGTACTGGATGCCAATTATGTTCAATTGCATGTGAAGGTGTAGCAGAAGCAATTGCAATGGTAAAAGTTCCTGACAAGTGGGGACAAAACGCAAAATCAATCATGCCACAAATTGACTATGGAAAATGTGTCTTTTGTGGATTATGTGTTGACGCATGTCCGTTCTATGCATTATACATGTCAAATGACTATGAATTATCATCATTTACCAAAGAGGGCTTAATTTACACACCTGCACAACTGCAGGTTAAACCACAAGTTCAACAAGATTCAGAATTAATTATTGATAAACGGGGCGCCAGACATGGCTGATGCTCTGTTCTTAGCTATCTCTGTATTAACAATCGGTTCTGCTATTGCGGCACTTGAAATGCGTTCACTTGTTTATGGTTCAATTGCATTAATGGGAACACTTGGTGGTGTTGCAGGCTTTTACGTAATGTTAGACTCTCCATTTGTTGCAATGTTCCAATTAGCGGTCTATGTTGGCTCTATTGCAGTTCTTATTTTATTCACTGTTATGCTTGTAAAACGAGAACTCATATTCAAAAAAATTGAGGATCCGAAAAGAAAATTCGCTGGAATTGGTTTAATGTTGATTGTAATTCTTGCATTAGGTGCAATCATTATGGATTCTGGAATTAAAACAATTAGTACTGACTCTGATCCTGTTGACTTTAGAGAAATTGGTGGTGATTTCCTCGTATATTATTGGCCTGCATTAATTTTGATGGCCTTAATTTTAGCAGGTTCTGTTATGGGTGCATTAGTTTTAGCAAGAAGGGAGGACACAATAGAAAATGAGCAATGAGCTAATTGAATTCGTATTAGTATCCATTGCTTTGTTAGGTATTGGAATTTATGGTTTATCAGTAAAACGTAATGCAATTCGAATGTTATTTGCAGTTGAAATTATTGTCAACGCTGCAAACCTCAATCTAGTTGCATTTGCTAGATTTATGCCACACAGCGGTGGACAAACACTTGCATTGTTCTCAATTGCAATTGCTGCAGCAGAAGTTGCAGTCGGACTTGCATTAATTATTGTAGCATATCGTATGTACAAAAATATCGATATTGCAGACTTCAGGAGCTTGAAAGGCTAATGGAGTTTGTACTTTTACAGGCGGTATTTTTACCACTGTTACTGTCTCCGGTTGCATATCTAATCGGAAGAAATTATGGTGCTACATATGCAACATGGTTTACCTTTGGTTTACTTCTATACTGTTCTGTTATTCTGATTAATGCAGCATTAGGCGGAACATACGAAGAACATTATCCATGGACTACCATGTTCGGTGAATTTGGTTTCATGCTTGATGGACTTGCTACTCCATTTGCAATCATCATTTACATATTGTGCACAGTTCTTGCATTATATTCAAAACCATACATGGTTCACAAATTTGAAGAATTATTCAAAGAACACTATCATCAAAATGCAACCACTGATGGTCAAACAACTGCAGTAGTTGAATCTGTTGCACTACAGACCTATGTCAACCGTCAATCTGGTCTCTACTTTGCAATGTTCCTAGTCTTTGCAATGGGAATGCTTGGAACCGTTTTATCTACAAATCTCATTGAATTTTACATATTTTTCGAAGTTATGCTCATACCATCATTTTTCCTAGTTGCTTTCTATGGCGATGGAAATAGACGTAGAATCGCTTTACAATTCTTATTCTGGACTCATGTTGGTGCAGTCGTTTTATTACTTGGTTTCCTAGCAATCGGTCTAAGTGTTGGAAGCTTTGATTTTGTAGATATCACTGAAGCCGCAATTGATCCTGATATCCTGGTGGTATCTGCTGTTGCTATAATCTTAGGATTGGGTGTAAAACTTGCAGCCTTTGTATTCCATGTTTGGCTGCCTTATGCTCACGGTGCAGCTCCGACACCAATCAGCGCTCTACTTTCTCCAGCTATGATTGGAATTGGTGCATATGGATTATTCAGATTAATCGTAGAGTTCATGCCACAAACGTACGGCGACATTTCAATAATGTTAAACATTTGGGGTGTTGTAACAATGTTCTATGGTGGCGCTATGGCGCTAATGCAAGATGATTTCAAACGAATGCTTGCATATTCGAGTATAAGCCAGATGGGTTATCTGCTATTTGCAATTGGTTCATTTTCTACTTATGGTCTAGCCGGTGCAGAAATGATGTATGTTTCACACGGCTTAGGTAAAGGATTACTCTTCATGACCGCTGGTGTAATCATAGTTCAAGTTGGAACAAGAAGTTTCTCTAAACTTGGTGGTCTTGCAAGTAAAATGCCAATTACCGCAGTATGTGCTGTAATTGGTGCATTAACAATAATGGGCATTCCTCCAACAAGCGGATTCATGGGAGAATGGATGGTCTTCTATGGTGCATTAGAAACTGCAATAGAAGAAGGAAATGATTTACGAAGTCTCATGTTTGCATTAGGTTTGATTGCTACTGCACTTACAATGTCTTACATTCTTTGGATGCTAAAACGAGTTTTCTTTGGAAAATTACCTGAGAACTTACAAAATGTAAAAGACGGAAGCTGGTATATGCTTGCGCCAATGATGGTTTTAGCAGGATTTACTATCGTCGTTGGAATTTATCCTGACATATTCCTAGGACACATCATGCCATACATGCAAGGAGTGATGGGGGGATAGTAAATGGCAGACTTCTTTGGAATCCCTGTAAGTGAAATAAACGTCTGGTTAATCTGGATACTTCCATTTGCGGCTGCTCTAATAATTCCTGCAGTTGGTAAATTCTCAAAATTATCTACTGGTAGGGTTGCAGTTGCATTTGCTTTAATGAGTGCAATTTCTGCTGCAACATTGTTCCCAATGGCATTGGAAGCACATGAGATTCATCACCAAGTTATGTGGATTGATGCAATCGGTCTCAAAGCCGGTGTTCTCGCTGATCCTCTATCAATCATAATGGCAAATGTAGTCGGATGGATTTCTTTCCTAATTATGGTTTACAGTACAGGTTACATGAAAGGCGACAAAGACATCACTCGATTCTGGTTCTGGATGATGTTCTTTATTGGTTCCATGCAACTGATCATACTTTCTGATAATCTATTACAAGTCTTCTTTGGTTGGGAAGGCGTGGGTCTCGCGTCATATGCTTTGATCAGCTTCTGGTATCATGATAAGAAAAAAGATCACGTTGGACAAGAAGGTCGTTCTGTACTTGGTGTTATGGAATATTTCTCTCCAACACATGCTGGAATGAAGGCCTTCATCATGACCAAAGTTGGTGATGTAATGATGCTTTCAGGAATGTTACTTCTTTTCTTGTTTGCTGGAACCTTTGGATTTAGAGAATTAGTTTCTGATACTGCTTGGGCGGTAGAAATGTCTGCCCAGGGATTGTTAGTTCCTGCATTTGTTTTACTATTTGGTGGTGCAATGGGCAAATCTGCACAATTCCCACTTAACGAATGGCTCTTAAAAGCAATGACTGGTCCTACCGCCGTATCTGCATTAATCCATGCAGCAACAATGGTCAAGGCTGGTGTATTTTTAGTTGCAAGAATTGGACCAATTGTATTTGCATTAGCAGCTGCAGGAATTCTTGCAGACCAATTCTTTGAAATCATTGCATGGGTTGGTGCAATCACTGCATTATTACTTGCAACTCAAGGAATGGTTAATCCTGAAATTAAGAAAGTCCTGGCATATTCTACTGGTTCACAAATTGGTTACATGATGATGGCACTTGGTGTTGCAGGTTTATCACAACACTATGTTGATGGTTATACGGCAGGATTCTTCCACTTGATATCTCACGCAATGTTCAAAGCATCATTATTCATGGCAGCAGGTTCGCTTCTACATGTAGTTGGTTCTCGATTCATGACAGATATGGGTGGACTGAAAAAACAAATGAAAAAGACGTATGCGTTCATGTGGGCTGCAGGTCTTGGACTAATGGGTGCTCCATTTATCACAACAGGATTCTGGAGTAAGGATGCAATATTTGCAGCAGTTTATGAAGCTGACAGTTCTTGGGCATTACCGTTATTCCTTATCGCAGTTTTGACTGCAGTTATTACGGCATTTTACACCACAAGAATGATTGGAATGGTATTCTTTGGAAAGAACAGTAAACACATCGAAAAGATGGAAAGCGAAGGCAATCATATACACGAAGCACCACGATCAATGTGGATTCCATATGGAATTCTTGCAGTACTAACAATAGGAATTGGATTAATTGGATTATCTGCTGAAGAAGGAATTCATCATCTATTTGGTGAATATCTAGAACATTCCTTTGGAATTTATGTATCACATGAAGCCGCAAGTACCGAATTCTTAGGTGGACTCAACCCTGTAGCACTTGGCGCATCATTAGTTGCATTTGCAACAGGCTTTGGATTAGGATATATCTTCTACATTGGACGATGGGTGGATCCGGCCAAATTTGTAAACTCTAACATTTTCTTTTACTCAATGCATAAACTATTCTTGAACAGATGGTATCTCAATGCCTTTGTTTATTGGGGCTTTGTTGTTGCACCATTGTGGATGGCACGTGGAATCTGGAGATACTTTGAACGTACAGCAATTGATACTGGAATGAACATTGGATTTGAGAAAGCTGTTGGTTGGAGTGCTAGAGTTGTTCAAGGAACACAGACCGGCGTATCGCAATCTTATCTTTACATATTTGGAGCTGGACTACTTTTCGTAGTTCTGATATTGTTACTATAGGTGTTTATGATGATCGAACTAACTTCTACTCCAATAATCATAATGGTAATTCTTGGTATCGCAGGAATGATAATTCCTGTAATCAATGTTGTAAGAAAAGAACAGGGTAGTTCAACATTTTATGGATTAATTGCATTTGGTGCATTACTCTTATCTCTTGGTTATGTAATTTATCGATTCTATACAGACTCTGTTGCAGATGCCGCTATCTTCTCCAGTGATGTTTTAGTTGATGATGGATTTGGTTCCTTCTTTGCAATTGCAATGCTCATTGTATCAATAATGGCAGTTGCCGGTTCTTTCAATTACATGAGAAATAAATCAAATCCTGCAATTTACTTCTCATTAATTTTACTTTCAAGTATTGGTATGGTCTTGATTGCATTTTCAACAGACCTGGTTATGTTATTTGTAGCATGGGAGTTGATGAGTATTCCAACATACATTCTTGCAGGGTATAACAAGAAAGACCCGTCATCAAACGAAGCTGCCATCAAGTACTTTTTGTTTGGAGCATTATCTTCTGGAATAATCATATATGGTATCTCACTTGCATACGGAATTACCGGTTCTACAAACATCGGTGATGTCATTTACGGATTCTCAAATCTATCTCCAGACATGCTTCCGATTGGCTTACTTGCAGTTGGTATGTTCATTGCTGGATTTGGATTCAAAATGGGACTTGTTCCATTCCACATGTGGCTACCAGACACATACGAAGGCGCACCAACACCAATCACAGCATTACTCGCTGCAGGAACCAAAAAAGCAGGATTTGCTGCTGCATTAAGAGTTGTAATTATGGGTGCTGCGGCGCTAAACCTTGACTGGACATTAGCGCTAGGAGTAATTGCCATAATGACGATGACTATTGGTAATATTGCAGCAATCATGCAAAAGAATCTCACAAGAATGCTTGCATATTCTAGTATTGGCCATGCAGGTTACATCTTAATTGGTATCTCACTTGCGCCGTTCAGTGGATTAGGATTACAGGCATCATTATTCCATATTCTAAATCATGCTGTAATGAAAGGTGCAGCATTTATCGCAATAGCAGGAATTGTTACAACACTTGGAATTGTACATTTAGATAAAATCAAGGGACTTGGTAGAAAAATGCCAATTACCGCATTTGGTCTTGTTATCTCATTACTTGCATTAGCTGGTGTACCACCACTTAATGGATTCTGGAGTAAACTTATGCTATTTGGTTCTGCCATTGATGCAACAAGCGTTGTTTGGTGGGCTCCATGGCTTGCAATAGCTGGAGTATTGAACAGTGCATTGTCTCTAGCATACTATGGTTGGATTATACGAAAGATGTACTTTGAAGGTGAAACAGAAAAACGTATCAAAGAACCTGCATCAATTGTAGGTGTAATGATATTCTCTGTAATCTTTATGGTAACAATTGGTGTATACCCAGAACCAATAATACAATTTGTAGAAATGATTACGCCTTCAATGACTGCAGTTATGCCTTAAACTCTGTGAAACTTACTAATTCTTCCAAGTTGTGTTTTGAATCAGAATCTTTTACTTTTCTTAGACTCTCAAGAGCTTTTTGTGAATAAGATTTCAATAACTCTTCCATCTTGTTGAATACAACTCTAGGATCTGAACTCTTCTTAACTAGCAAATTAAATAATTTATCTTCATTTTTCCAATCCATCAAGTCATCTTTAATTTGATATGCAATTCCAATATTTTTTCCATACTCTGCTAATCCTGAGATTTCTTCCTCACTTCCGCCTCCAATCACTGCTCCTAGTTTGGCTGCCATCTCAAAGGCAGTTGCGGTCTTGTAATCCATTACCTTGATGTAATCTTCAAATGTCACATCTTCACTTTCTTCTAATTTTCCTTCTAACACTTCTCCTTCACTCATCAGCATTGCAGCTGTTGCCAAATCTTTTGTAACACGTGCTTTATCCAATCTAGAAGAAATGTTTAGAATTAATCCTAGAACAAAGTCTCCTGTTAGAACACTTGTGTTATACCCATATTTGATATGGAATGGATCTTTATGTCTTCTCTGAGTTTCATTATCAATAATATCATCATGTATGACTGATTCTGTATGGAGCAGTTCAATTGCACATGCTCCTGCATACACATTTTCATCAATCTCTCCAACACATTCGGCTGCCAAAAGTGAGATTATTGGTCTGATTCGTTTTCCACCGTCTAATGCATATTTTAGAGGTTCACAAAATTCTGATTCTGAGTATAGTTCTAACTCATTTTGTAAAGCGGAATCAATCTTCTCGATGTACTTGCTGTACACTTCCAAAAGCGGATTAATTTCTATATTTTTTCTGTCCAAAAATTATCTAATCAAAATTTTGTGAAATAACATATTAAACTTTAGAATTGAATGCTCCCGTCGGGATTCGAACCCGAGTCTCAGGCGTGAAAGGCCTAAATGCTTGACCGGACTACACTACAGGAGCTTAAAATTCCGGCTCTTCTAATCCATAAAACTTTTTGTAATCACAAGCTTTTTTATCCTAATTCCAAGAATATCATTCATGGGTTCTCTAATCAAACGAATCGATCAAATTATTGAAGACAAAAGTTTACTCAAACATCCATTCTACGAAATGTGGTCTGATGGAAAACTGGAACTAGACTCACTCAAAGGGTACTCTAAAGAGTACTACCAACTGGTGAAACAGGTCCCACAATTCATGCAACCAATGGTAAATGATGCATCTTCTGATATGAAAGATGAGTTAATTCAGAACATGAAAGAAGAATCAGAGCACATTCCTCTATGGGAGAAATTTGCAGGTTCTATGGGAATTTCTGAATCCGAACTACAAGGCTATGAAGGTCTTGAAAAAACCAAAAGAGCAGTATCCAATTTAGGCTCACTTATGGACTCCTTTGATAATGGTGCATGTGCAATGTATGCATTTGAAAAAGAAATTCCTAAAGTAAGTCAAACCAAATTAGAAGGATTGAAAGAATTCTACGGCATTGATACAAAAGATGCAATTGAATACTTTGAAGAACACATGACTGCTGACATTAGACACGCAGCATCCTGGCAAAAAATCATTGATAATACCTCAATTGATGACTCAGTGATGTTATCGACAGCCGAAAAATCTGTTGCAGCACAGAATCTCTTGTTAGACAGTTGCTACGAATCTTACTGCTAATCTAACACTTTTTACTTAGTTGAAATTATTTTTTTCTAGGGCCCGTAACTCAGCCTAGTAGAGTACTCGGCTCATAACCGAGGAGCCATGGGATCGAAGCCCATCGGGCCCACTAAAATTTTAATTCCAGCTAATTGTTATGGTATTGGCTGCAATGAAGAATCAGAGTTATACCTGATTAATGATGTAAAGGCATTTGACTGAGCTGCCCCTTTTACTTTATTCTGTCTTGAACCTGCTTTAGTACGTCTTCTGAGATTAATTTTTGCTCAAATAGATTTTCAGCAATATCCTTGATGGTCAAAAGACTGTGAAGTTTGACTCCTTCATTTTGTAGTGCTTCAGTTGCACCCTCCATTCTATCAACTACTGCATACGCATCAGTCACTACCATCTTTTCTTCTTTGATTGATTTTACTGCATTAATTACAGAGCCACCACTTGTTACAACATCTTCAATCATTAACAGTTTCATGTCTTGACATGTGACACCTTCAACTGCTTTTCCTGTTCCATGTTCTTTTGGTTTATCTCTAACATAGATGAGTGGTTTTAGAATTTCAGTTGCAAGTGATGCTGCAACTACCAATCCTCCTGTTGGAACAGAAACTAGCGAGTGAAAGTTTTCAAATCCTATATCTTCTGCAATCAAGTTTTGTAATCCCTTGATCATTTTTCTATAATATATGGGAAAGCTTGGAACTAGTCTAAGATCGATATAGTAAGGGCTTTTTTTCCCGCTTGCTAAAGTAAAATCTCCAAATCTGATGATCTTTTTTTCATAAAGAAATGCTGAAAATTCTTTAGCAAATTCCATACTGAATGTTGTACAATTGTATTCAATATATGTTAGGGACAGGCTAAAACTGACTATCTTCTTCTGTCATTTTTGATGACATTTGTCTTTGTTCCATCAGTGACATGTTCCATCTGGTTTGAAACATTGTCTGTACCTACAATTTTATCCCATGCCTCAGGGTGGAGCGCTTGTGACTCTGCTATGTATTCTAAAAGTTTCTCATATTGGTCTGATTGTTTTACTTTGAGATGATATCTTGCATCTCTTTCTTCTTGTGTCTCAATTTTTGGTTCTTCTTTATTCAGCTCCTCAATTGGAATCGCATCACCATTTACTGCTGCAAAAATTGTATCTTCGGTTCCATTTACTGCTAATACAAAATGAATGTCTTCATCATGTTTTGGTATGGTATCTACCTTTTCTATTTTGCCTGGAAATTCTGGCATTTCAGAAATTGGTCTGTCTACTACCTTTAATGCGTCTTTAAAGTAAACCAACTCATAATTTGTAATATGATCAACTACCTGTATTGCAACATGTGATATCTCCAGCAGCGGCAAGTGCATCATCAGCTAATGCTGGAATGATAAATGGCAGCAAAAAAAGAAGAAAAAATACGGCTCTCATTGTAAACTCCTAACATTGACGCTTCTTAATTAAACAGATCAAATAGCCAGTCAAAAAATCCCTTTTTCTCCTCTTTTACAGGCTCAATTTCTTGTGGCTCAGGCTCGTATGTTTCTTCTACTAGAGGGAATGATTTTTCATCATCAGGAACTAACACGAATCCTGTTTGTACCATCTTTGGTTTAGGTTCTGATTGAATCTCTAATACTATTTGTTCAAATCTCTCCTGTGTAATTCCAATTCCTTCCCAGAACTGATACTCTGAATAGTTTACATCAAACCATTCCTTGTATTCAGTTTCAGTGATGTATCTTTTCACGTAATGTTTTGCTGGCATTTCATCATCAATAAAACTTAGAATGGTTTTCTCACTTGTTGCTGTAAGCATTACTTCAGGTTCTGGTTCTTTTACTGGTGGTTCAGGTTCTGGTATTTCTTCAGGTATTGCTTTTGGTATTGATTCTGGAACTTTTTCTGGTACTTCTTCAATTTGTACAATCTCTTTTGGTAAAATTTCTAAAGCATTTTCAAAGTATACCAAATCATAGTTTGGTATATGGTCAATGGTCTGAATTCCAATATGAGATGCCTCCATTGGCTTTGCAAAAATTATGGTAAATGTAATGTCTAGCAATTCTAAGGCTGGATTGTCTCCGTATGGGTCTTCAATTCTTTCAGTTACAGCTCCTACAGCTGAAAAAATCTTATCCTTGTCATACACTTTGAACTCATCTTGTTGAATTGAAAATTCTATGTTTGCAGTAGAATCTCTCCAGTCAGGCTTGTCTTCATGCATTGCAAGATATGCGATTGCCAAAGTAATCTTGTCAGTTCCCATGTTTTCCCATGCTCTGACCTTGATTGTTACCGGTTCTCCAACTGTTCCTTGTATGGTTGGATTTTTGTTGAAACGTTCTTGATTTTCTTCAAAAACATTATTGTTTATTGAAAATCCATCAGGAGTTTCTGATTCACCATGGTTTGTAATTCTTGGGGGTGTACAATCTCTGTCAAAACCACATGCACCGCTACGTTGTTTTTCTACTTCTACATCTTCTGGAATTGTAAATGTCATTATCCAACCGTCTTTTTGACCTGATGTATACGCCAAAGCATAGGTGTCAGAATCTACCTGCACTAGAGAGTTGTAGTTTCCTACATCCGTATCATGCTCCAAATTTTCCACTTTAACA
>JABGTD010000074.1 GCA_018647405.1 Nitrososphaerota archaeon
ATACAAAAAAATCTTCTTTAGAATCACCTAGATTTTTAATTATATCATAACTGTTTAAAATTTTCTTCATCAGATCATGAAAGTATTCATCAACTACAACCATACTATAACCAATTAAAAATTAGTTGTAAATCTTTACTTGGTGAATATTATGAAAATATGTGGTGAAGATTATCAATCCAGCCTTTAAATTAGTAGCAAAATAGTGTTAGAATCATGAAACAACAAGCAAAACTTGTGTGTATTAATCCAAAATGTGGGAAAACATATCCAATAAGATCACTAGCCATAAAATGTGATTCGTGTGATTTCCTACTTGATGTCAAATATGAAAATAAACCAAATCCAAATTTAAAAGATATTTTTTATGAAAGACGAAATCCACAAGGGAGTATCTATAATGAAAGTGGTGTTTGGAGATTTAGAGAATTATTAAATTTTTGTGAAATTGAAACGGAAGACATTGAACAATGTTCAAAACATTTGGTCTCATTAGACGGTGCAGAAGGAAGACAATCAAAACCATACCATATGAGCAAAGTTGCAGAATTTGTTGGAATAAATAATGAAAATGTTGTGTTTCAGCCAGAAGGATACAACCCAAGTGGTTCGTTTAAAGATAATGGAATGTCTGCAGCAGTCACTCATGGAAAAATGATGGGTGCAAAAAAAATTATTTGTGCATCAACGGGAAATACCTCTGCATCAGCAGGAATGTTTGCTGCAAATGAAAATATGGACTGTGATGTATACATCCCAGATGGGCAAATAGCTCCAGGAAAATTAAGTCAAGCATATCAGTTTGGAACACAGATGTTAAAAGTTAACGGGAATTTTGATGATGCATTTACAAAATCATTAAAAGCTGCAGAAGAACCTGGAAGCTATACCGTAAACTCTGTAAATCCATTTAGAATTGAAGGTCAAAAAACAATTCCATATAGAGCGCTAGAAGCATTAGATTGGGAGGTTCCAGACTGGCTTGTGTATCCTGGTGGAGCGTTAGGAAATACATCCAGTTGTGGAAAAAGTTTAATGGAATTATATGAATGGGGATGGATTAAAAAAATTCCACGTATCGCAGTAATCAATGCAAAGGGAGCAAATACACTCTATCAATTATTTAATGGAATTTTTGATGAAGAAAAATTACGATGGAATGATGGTGCGCCTAATTTTGAATTAATTGAAAGATTTTATAAAAAAATGAATGATAATGAAGAACTAAAACCAAAAACCAAAGCAACCGCAATACAAATTGGTAAACCTTCAAACATTGCAAAAGGATTACGTGCATTAGATTTTACAGATGGAATTGTAGAAGAAGTTACAGATAAAGAAATGCTTGATGGAATGTCAGTAGTAGGGCTGAATGGATTTGATTGTGAAATGGCATCAGGTGCATCGGTTGCAGGGATAAAAAAATTGAGAGATAAAGGAATTATTAAAAAAGATGATACAGTCATAGGGATTTTAACAGGACGTCAAAAGGAACCATTACTTCCAATCGACTATCATAATGATCCTGCAAATAAATTTGCAAGACCACCAAAAATTTAGGCTCAAATTATAAAAAATCAATTGTACTTAATCTCAAGGGTTTAATAGAAACCACATCTAAATTATATTAATCTGAAAATGTGGTGTAACTACAATATATGACGCATAGAGTTCATTTCAATAAAATAAAATCATTAGAGGTTATCAAATGCAATTAGAGTTTGAATTACCATTACTGGTAGTTTTGATTGGACTTTCTGGTTTCTTTAGTGGACTGGAAGTAGCCTTAGTTGGAGTTAGAATTTCAAAAATTGAGCAGATGGTAAAAGACAAAGTAAAAGGTTCAGAATCACTTCTGAAATTAAAAACAAATCCTAGTCGTATGATGGCCAGTGTTAATTTAGGGAATAATTTAGTAAATGTAGCTTCAACGGCAATTGCGACAGACATTGCACTCAAAATATTTGGGAATGATGGACTAGCAATAGTAATTGGAATTATGACATTTCTGATATTGGTTTTTGGAGAAATAACACCAAAGACATATTGTAATGCAAACGCTGCAAAAATTGCAGCCAGATATAGTAGAGTATTATTGGTATTCAGTTATGCATTTTATCCAATAGTTAGAATTTTAGAAGCAATAACTAAAGGAATTATTAGTTTAACAGGAAGTAGTGATAATCCACCAGGATTAACAGAAGATGAAATCAAAGGTGTGATTGATCAAGGATTAAAAGATAAGGCCATAGAAAAACAAGAAAGTGAACTAGTTCACGGAGCACTGAATTTTGACGATATAGTAATTCGTTCAGTCATGACACCAAGAACAAAAATGTTCATACTAAATTCTAAAAAAATATTATTTGAAGCATTGCCTGAAATAAACAATAGCGGTTTTTCAAGAATTCCCGTATATTCCGAAAACAGTGACAATATTATAGGAATTGTACATGTTAGAGATGTTTTAAAATCATTAGAACATAATGAAAAAGTCATATCACTTGAAAGTATAATGAGAGAACCGATTTTTGTATCACAAGAAAAACGTGTTAGTGATTTACTAAAAGAAATGCAAGGAAGACAAACACACATGGCGATAGTGGTGGATGAATTTGGAGGTGTAGAAGGATGTGTTACACTGGAAGATTTACTTGAAGAAATTGTAGGCGAAATTCACGATGAAAAAGATACCATTGAACAAATGTTTCAAAGTGAAGGAAATGATGCAATTTTAACTAATGGAGATATTGAGATTGATAAAATTAATGAAATTTTTAAAACCAATATACCCGAAGGTGATGATTATTCAAGATTGAATGGGTTACTGCATGAGAAATTACGAGACATACCAAAGGAAGGCGATAAAATTGAAATAGAGTTCTTAAGAATAATGGTAGAAAAAGTTTCAAAAAATAAACCAGATAGAATTAGAATAGAGAAAATTAAATGATTATTCATTACTGAAATTAGATTCTAATAATCTTTTTTTCTCAGACATGTTAAATAATTTTTCAGTATGTTCAACAGCATCTTCATGTGATTTTTTAAACAACATTGCTTGTAACAACATGTGATTTTCAGGTATTACTATTCCTGTTTGATCATCAGAATACATCATGTGAATCGTGTCATCAATTTTTTGTGTCATGTTAGCATGTATGTGAATCATGTTAGTATCTTTAAAACTAAAATTTAATTTTTCTGCAAAGTCACGTATATCTTTAGTTCCTTTCGCATTCCACAATGTTGCAACACCATATTCAGTTTGGAATATATCATGTATCTCATCAACAGATGGAGTATTTTCTTTAAATCGTATATCCATCATGTGTAAATGCATTTGTCTAGTAGGAACTTTAATTGCACGAACAAACAAAGGTGAGTCTTTTCCAAAGTAAGATTTTACATCATCTCCATGATGTGGACTTTGAGTTAATTCAATTGTGTCAGGTACAGATTCATCAGTTTGTTCAATATCTGCCCATCTACGTACTAATGTAACATCAAATCTTTTAATTGAATTTCCAAAATTTTTCCGTAAAGGTTCCAAAATACGACCCATTCCAGTAACATTACAACTGCCTTGCATGACGTGTTTCTTTCCAATAGCATCAGCATAGTTAACTTTTGAATTAAACAATAAATCTGAAACAGCATTATTGCCTTCTACCGTTTCCCCACCCTGATAAATTGACAAAATATCTCTAGGTTCATAAAATAATTTTTTATTTTTAAAACCAACACCCCCAGGAGATGCATCAATTACTAAATCTGATTCATCTAATGCAGATTCAATATTTCCGGTTATAGTAAAATCCGAAAACGCGTTTTGATTTTTTTCAGGAACATATACCTTAAACCCTTTTTCTATCGCTTCATTTACTTTTGAATCAGGAGAGTATTTTCCAACTCCAACTAATTCAATTTCAGGATCATCTTTGATAAATTGGATTATACGACTGCCAATTGAACCATAACCATTGACAAAGACTTTCTTCATCATTAATTGTTAGAGAATCCAGTCTTTTATAATTAATGGAAGGATTAAATCACAGGATTTAGTCATTTTTTTGTGGAAGCAAAAGATTCAAACAAAGATTTTACATTTTCTATAGAGGGTAAAGAGTACACAATTTCAGAAAAAAATAACACTGGTGAAAATAATACTACAGAAAATAGTAAAAAACAGATATTACATGCACCTTCATTAACAATTGGTGCAATAATTTCAGGAATATGTATAGCAGTAATAGTTTTTGGGATTGGAGATTTAGCAGAATCATCTTCACCGCTAATTGAAAAACAATTATCAGAGGAACCAGTAAAACCAGTACAAATTACAATGGGAACATTTTTTGAAAACGGCTCACCAATACTTGGAAATTCAAATGCAGAGATCACATTAATTGAGTTTGGGGACTATCAATGTCATTTTTGTAATGTCTACTATCAAAATACAGAACATGAAATTCTTGAAAAATATGTAATGACAGGTAAAGTGAATGTAATCTTTAAGGATTATACCATTATCGGTCAGGATTCATTGAGAGCAGCTCATGCAGCACATTGTGCTTCAGAACAAGGTAAATTTTGGGAATATCACGATATATTGTATAATAATTGGGGTGGCGAAAATAATGGATGGGCAGGTAGTGAAAACATTTTAAGATTTGCAGAAGAAGTTGGACTGAATATGAATGAATTTGTAGAATGTAATGTGGATAAAAGATACGAACAGCAAATTGCTGCAAGTAATACAGATGCACAAAAATTAGGAATAACCGGAACACCCGCATTTTATGTAATTTCCGCAAATAGCCAACAAGTGCAAACAATATCTGGCGCACAACCATACGAAGTATTTGAAAAAGTTTTCAATTCCATGCTTGAAAATTAGAAAATTTGAAATACTATCAATAAGATCGCCGTAAAATTCATCACTGCGTAAATGAAATTTACTCTAGAAATCTTATATACCCACATCATGAGGCATAGCTAATGGCAGCAGGAATTGATGATATCTCAATTTACATTCCACGATTATTCATGGATGCGGGAGACTTTGCAGAAGCAAGAGGTCTTGACCCTCAAAAATTGGTGAAGGGATTAGGAGTTTCAAAGATGGCAATCGTAGATGCAAATCAAGACCCAGCATGTTTAGCTGCAAATGCATGTTTGAAAATAATGCAGAAGAATAAATTGTCTCCAGAAGAAATTGGAAGATTGTATGTTGCAACTGAATCATCATTTGATGAATCAAAGGCAATGAATTCATACGTCATCGGAATGTTAGAGCAAGTTTACGGAGCAGGTTCATTTCAACACTGCGGAGGAATTGAATGTAAATTTGCATGCGTTAGTGGTTCATATGCATTATATGATAATTCAAACTGGATTCGGGCAGGAGAGTCTGAAGATAAAAATGCACTAGTAGTTGTTTCAGACATTGCAAAATATGATTTAGGTTCTAGTGGCGAAATGACACAAGGTGGAGGAGCAATTGCTATGTTGTTAAATGAGAAACCAAGACTTTTAGAATTTGATCCTAAAGTAACATCAACATCAATTAAAAATGAATATGACTTTTACAGGCCATTTGGAAAAGAGACTCCAATTGTACATGGTCAATATTCTAACCTGTTATATCTAATTCAAGTTAAAAATGCATTAAACGATTACAAGAGAAAGGCACTCAAAACAGGACTAATAGAAATGAAAGAAGGTCAAAGTATGCTTGATCACATTGATTATTTCAACATGCATTTACCATATAGTAACATGGGAAAGAAAGCACTTGCATATTTAGTCAGACATGAATTAAGAAGCACCCCAAAATGGAAAGAAGTTATTGCAGAAATTGGCATGGAGGAACCTGTACCAAATGATCCTCGAGGAACAATTGAATCAATTATTTCAGATTCAGAATTTATGGCAAAAGATAGCGAATTTACAAAGAGATTTGCAAAAACAGACACATATCAGGAAATTTATGAAAGCAAGGTTGCAAGTTCATTGATTGCCTCAAAGAGTATTGGAAATCTGTATACAGCATCACTTTACTTAGGATTTAGAAGTTGTTTAGAATATGAATTCCAAAAAGGAGTAAGCTTGGACGGAAAACGATTTGGATTTGCATCATATGGAAGTGGCAGTAGTGCAATGGTGTTTAGTGGAGTAATACAACCAGACCATCTAGAAATTGTAAAAGAAATGAATTTAGAAACTGAAATTGGAGAACGACAAAGATTGAGTTTATCAGATTATGAAGAACTACATGAGAATAAACGTACACCAGATCAATCAATTCTTAATGCAAAAAAAGAATTCATTTTAGAACATGTTGAACAAATCACCTCTGAAAAACGAGGAGAAAGAAGATATGCATTTATCGAATAAATCTAATGAGTGAAAGTTCACCCATTAAAGATGCATTATACGCAAAAATAGATGGGATTGGGCAAGAACAAATACATCAATTATTGTTAAACAAAAAGTTTTCGGAATTATTTGAGAGAATCTATGAACCAGTAATTCATAGTGTACAAGACATTGATGAATATGAAAAACATGGAACGTTAGCTGAAAGTTTAACACATTATTTATTTACAGAAATGTTAATTCCTAGTCAGCGAAAAATTACTTTCGAAAATATAGAACTAGACATGATAATTCCAAATACGATAGAATTACAAAAACATAGTCAAAATACCATAATAATATTTTTTGTTAAAATATCAAATATTGAACAAGTAAAACAAAAAATTCAAGAGTTAAAGAAACTACAAAAAGATGATACAAAAATATGGATTATATCAAAGAGCCATATGGAAATTCCACAACCCACATACATAACAGAAAAAGAATCTTTTGGAAAATTTTTAAAAGATGCTCAAAATTTTATTAAAACAAAAAAGATGAATAAATTAAATATTTTCAAGACCAAGATTTGACATATCCACAAAATTTGGAAACTTTTCAACGTATGATTCAATGGTGAATGAAGGATTGTGCGGGATGGCACCATAGACCTTGCGTCCAGTCAAACCAAAAATTTGATGCTTCAGATTAGTTAACTCATAGCCATCAGAAACATTTTGATTAACTAAAAATCCTTTTAAATCCAATTTTTTTTGTTGTACATGCTCATATGTCAACATGAAGTGATTCACAGTGCCAATTTTAGAGCCAGTTACAATGAATGAACTCAATTCTAAATCAGAAATTAGATTAGAAACAAAATAATTTTTAGATATGGGAGTCATAATTCCACCGATGCCTTCTACAATTACAATATCGTGTATTGAAGCAAGTTGTTTGTAGGATTCAATAACTTTGGAGATGTCAATTTCAAGATTAAGTTGTTTAGATGCATCATATGGAGAAGTGGGAATTTCAAAATAGTATGGATTTACAAGATGAATAGGATCATTGGCTCCAGAGTATTTCATTAAAATTTCAACATCCTCAGATATAGAATCAGATGTAGCCTTGTAACCAGATGCAAAAGGCTTCATCACCCCCACATCAATATCATTATCGCGAAGATGTTTAGCTATTGCAGCACTCACACATGTTTTTCCAACATCAGTGTCAGTTCCAGTAACAAAAAAAGAATTCATAATAATTTCCTAGATATTGATTTGATTGTAGATATAGTTCCATCAATTAAGAAATTAAGATCTTTCCGAGATATTGCTAATGGAGGAACAAGCATTATAATATTTCCAAGGGTTCTGAAATAGATTTGGTGTTTTCTACCTTCATCAAATACTAATTTGTTAATGGATGTTTTAGATGAAAGAGGTTTGTTTGAATTTTTATTTTGGACAAGTTCAATTCCCATAACCATACCCTTATGACGAATTTCTCCCACCACATCAAGATTAGAAATATCATTAATTCTATTTTCAAAAACCATGGACGTTTTTTGAATTTTTTCAATTAGATGGTATTTTTCATATAATTCAATATTTTTTAGCGATAATGCAGCAGCTGTGGGATTTCCAGTATACGTATGGCCATGAAAAAGGTGTTTGAATTCAGAGAATTTACCAAGAAAAGAATCATTAA
The DNA here is from genome assembly GCA_018647405.1 of Nitrososphaerota archaeon. GTDB lineage: Archaea > Thermoproteota > Nitrososphaeria > Nitrososphaerales > Nitrosopumilaceae > Nitrosopelagicus. The sequence continues at coordinate 8,074 of JABGTD010000074.1, forward strand.
TTTTTTTCGTGGTTAAAGTTGCAGCAAATGTTTGATATCCTCCAGTAAGCATTTTTCCAAACGAAACGATATCTGGAGTGGAGTTTTGAGATTGATATTCTACCATAGATCCAAGTCTGCCAAAACCAGTTGCAATTTCATCTAAAACAAACAACACATCATTTTTTTTACATATCTGAGATATCTTTTTTTGGAAATTTTTAGGATAGATTATGACACCTCCGGCCATTTGTGCACCACTCTCCATGACAAATGCAGCAATAGAATTATCTTTTTCTAGTTTATCTTCAATTTTTGATAAACAATATTCTTCATATTCCTTAGAAGATATTTTTTTAGGAGTTCCCGAAGATATGGTTCTTGGAACAGGAAATTGGATAGTAGAAAATAATTTTGAACGAAATTTCGAGAAAAATTCAGGCACATATCCTACAGACATAGCACCAAAGGTATCACCATGATATCCATTTTCCAGAGTAGCAACGTTTGTTTTTTTATTTTCCCCCACATTATGCCAATATTGTAAAGCAATTTTTATTGCAATTTCCATTGCAGTTGACCCGTTATCTGAAAAGAAAACAGATTTCATTTTTGGATTTAGTTTTAATAATTTTTTGGATAATTTTTCAGCAGATGGATGTGTTAGGTTAAACAAAGGAGTATGCTGAATTATTTTTGTCTGTTTGATTATTTCAGATACTAATTCAGATTTTGAATGACCCCAAACATTACACCACATACTTGCAACACCGTCAAGCATTTTTCCACCCTTAGAATCATACAGCCACATACCTTTAGCAGATGTTATTTTAGGAAAAGTGGTCCATTCAGACATTTGAGTATTAGGATGCCAAACAGAACTATCAGATTTCATACAAATCATATTTTTTATGACTAATTAATGGTTAACCATAAATTTTATACAAGTTAACGCTTATTTAGTGAATTTTTTAATTTCGAATATGCAAAACCAAACAGAGTTAATCCTAGAATGTAAAAATAGAGTACTTACCAAAAAAGGCTTAACTGAAGAATTAACAAATGAGTTATTCAATGTAGAAGACAAAGTTTTGAGCCAATTATCAGATGCAGCAAATGAGATTACCAGAACATTTCAAGGATCAAAAATAGATGTTGAGCAATTAGCAAATATTAAAAAAAATTATTGCAGCGAAGATTGTACATTCTGTAGTCAATCGGCATTTTTTGATACAGGTATCGACAAATATCAATTAATGTCAGCCGAGGAAGTAGTTAGACAAGCAATGGATGCAAAGAAAGCAGGTGCACACTCATACTGTCTAGTTGCAGCATGGAGGGAGCCATCAGAGAAAGATTTTGATAAAGTATGTCACATAATTAAAGAAGTTAATGAGAAAGTAGGAATTTCAATTGAATGTAGTTTAGGATTTCTAACAATTCAACAAGCAATAAAATTAAAAGAATTAGGAGTAATCCGATATAATCATAATTTGGAAACATCTGAATCTAAATTTCCAGAAATTTGTACAACCCATACATATCAAGATAGAATTGATACACTACACACTGCAAGAAAAGCAGGATTAGAGCTTTGTACTGGAGGAATA
>JABGTD010000016.1 GCA_018647405.1 Nitrososphaerota archaeon
CATATCAAAAAATCCTGAAACAAGTAACAAAATTCCACCAATAATTAATCCAAATTCAATACCCATACCATAAACAACAGCAGAAGATAATGCAATGACAAGACCTACAACAGTCCAAAAGTTTGGAGATAGTCCAGTTGCAGCAAATCCTTTGCCTATCTTTTCAAGTCCAGGACGAAGAGTTTCACGTAAATTATTTAACACAAATTACACCCAAAATACCATCTAATAAAGAAAGTGGGAGTAATAGCTCCTTTCTAACGACCAAATTTAGCAGCACTTGTGTTTTTGAACTTCTACCATATAGGAATAAAAATTCCAAGAAGAAAACAGAGACATCATCTAAATGAATCTAGAAATTACAATTTACATATGAGAATAGATATGTTTAAAAAAATAGAATTAATATTTTTCGTCAATTCCTAAAAATTGATTCATAGTACCTTTAATTTTGGATTTGTTAAGTTCAGCATATTGTAGGATGTCTAATATGTCTCCTCCTTTTTCACTGAATCCATAAAATGTTCTTTCACCTAATAAAACATAACTCCACACACAATTCATTCTATCATCAGGTTGTAATTCATTAATTTTGTTAATCCAATCAACTGTTGCCAATTGTTTAGATTGTACATCTTTTTGCTCAAGATCTTTCTCTGCTTTTGTTTCAACTATGAATACCCTATCTTTTACTTTTACAATAAAATCAGGATAATAATGACCCAATAATCCATCATTTCTAATGTAAATTACACTTGCAAAATCATGATATTGTTCATTGATTTTCATAAATGATTTAACTTTTGAATCAGAATCGATAAAGTTTATGAAGTTCTTTTCAAAACCTCCTTTATTGGATGGATAACCAATTGTTGAGTAGATTGATTTGGCAACATTAATTGAAAACGTTTCTCTAACTTTTAGTTCTTCAAGTTCTGAAAAATACCTTTTCTCAATTTTAGCTTCACTCACATCAACATTATTTTGTAGTTCATAGATCTTTTTTGCAACATTTTTAACAATATGTTCTACTATTTTTGATTCAGTTAGAAGAAGGATTCGCCAATTGTTATCTTTTAATGGTTCAAAATTATTACCAAATAATTTTTGTCTAATATATTCATCAATTAACTGCGCAATTAGCCTGGTATTGATTTGCATTTGTGGAAAATTCTTTGGCTTTGATTTTTTTGTAATCTTAACTGGAATCGAAGTTACAGAATTGACAATTTTTTGAACAAAAGAATTGTAATTAGTGGCGGTAAAAATATCTGAAGTTACCAAATATTCTCCAAATTTTGTTTTTACGGTCATTTCTTCACTTTTAAAAATACTACCTTTTTGATTTACAAGAAGTTTTAATTGTTCATAAGGTACTGGGAATGGTTCTAAATCATCATAAGATAACTCAGCAGACATGAGTTCCTCATCCTTATCCCGTAAAATCAAAGGAATGAACATGTCATAATCTTTGAAATTATCTTTCAAGCCTACAAGAATAATGTCACCAATGATTTTTCCTTTCTTTGGGGATTCATGTATCTCAACTAGTGCATTTCCAAGTTCTTTTTCATAAAATTCTATGAAATTTGGTTGTTCAATAATACTAAGTATATCTATATAATTTTCTGGTTCTTCTTTTTTTACCAATAGTTTTTCACGACTTTCTTGTTTTAGATCCTCATATTCAGGCTCACGCCACATTAATCGAAGACCTCTACCAATTGTTTGTTCCAATAATATTGAAGATGAACTTGCTCTCAAAGGAACAATTACACAGATATTGCTAACATCAAACCCTTCTCTCAACATCAAGACAGATATAATGATTTTTGGTTTAGCATGTTTGTCAATATCAAATAATAATTGCCTTAACGAGTACCATTCTTTTTCACCAATCTCTCCTTTTCTATTGGAATGAACTTCTATAACATCATCTTCAGAAAGTCCTTCTTCCTTGAAAAATGCAGTTACAAATGGAACGACTGTTGTGTCTTCACACATTATCAACATTTTTGGAAATTTTGATGAGTCTAATTGAGTGAATTCTTCTTCCAAAATTTTGAGTTTTTTAATCCCAGCTCGTAACATTTCTCTTTGCCCACTCGATAAACTTACAACATCATTGCCATCTCTATCTGCTTTAAAATCCAAAGGTATAGATGCAATTTCTTTTCTCTTATCAATTGCAACTGTTTTTACAAGGCCCAACCGTATTGCTTGTGCAAGTTCAAAATTAATTATTGTATGTGGAAAGAAATGTTTTGTTCTCTTCAATTTACTACCTGTTACAATATATGGTGTTGCAGAAAAATCAACTTGAATAAATTTTTCTTTTTTTGTTTCAGAAATAATACTTAGTGCAATTTGCCATTTTTTTTCCATTGTTTCAAATTGTGTTTTCCATTCTCCCAAATGATGTGCTTCATCATTAAATGAAACAAGATCATCTAATTTTGCCAAATAATTTAATTCATTACCTTTCAAGTAGTTTCGATCTAGTTCAGAAAGGGAATGCCCTGTACTCGTTCCAGGAGATATTGGAAGTAACTTTTTGATTATTTGATCAGTAGAATCTAATGCAGTGCCAGATTCATCATCTTCAGATTCCCCAACTAATAGATGCCAATTTGTAATAGCAATTAATCCATCTCCTGTGATTTTTTGTCCAATTTCTGATTTCTGTGCAACACTACTTTGAACAAAACCCAATACATCAGGTCTATAAGACTCAGGAATGAAAAGATCTTGAAATTGAAAAAAATCAGATTTTTCAAAATCTCGTGTATTGTCTTTTTCTCTTTTACCCAAAAACGCATCTAGTAATCTTTCATAAACGATGATTCCAGGAGCAATTAATAAAAAATTCTTTGAATATCTTCCACTTTTTTGATCTTCATGTTTTGCATTAAGATAATGCCAAATTAATAATGCATGCATTACCCAAGTCTTACCTGTTCCGGTTGCCATTTTGATGCAATATTTTGGATGGGAATACTTGTCTCTTTTCAGATCAACTAAATCTAGCTCTTGTAATAATTCAGGATTTATCGACATGTACATGTCATGAACACCTTTAATTTTCAAAACTTCATGGATGTAAATTGAATTTAGGATTGCCTGCCATTGACCTTGATGAAAATTGAATTTTCTAGTGTCTGCAAAACTTCCATTAGGATTCCAATATCTTAGTAAATCGTGAGTTATAGGAGATATTTTTTCAAAAAAACTTCCATCTTCCCATTCTTTGTTTGCTATTTTTGTTATTGTTTCAGCTAAAAGAAGAGGAATATTCCCAGTACCTAAAGATTTTGCAGCTACCATTAGTTTATCTCCTGTACGGTTGCACTCTCAAAACCAAATACATCAGCAGCTTTTATACACACTTTAAATTTTTTATCAGTTTTTGGAATAATGATTTTTGCAGATTTTTTAATTCTTAAATCATCATTGTTTCCCCTATATTCTTGCCATTTACTTCTAAAAGTCTCACCATCATAATTAGGATCAACACTCCAATATTCTACTAAACTAAGTGGATCATCCTCAATTACTTTTTGCAATTTTTCTTTATTTTTTTCATCTAATGGCAATACATCTGGGGATAATAGGATGTAATTATCAAGTTCTATGTCCAGTACATCTTGTTCTTTGTTGTATTCTTTCTTTTTGATTGGTTTAACCGTAAGATATTGTAGGGATGAAAATCTAATTTTACGTGATTTTATCAATTTATCGTAATTAGATTTAGTTTTTAATCTGTCTAAAAGATCTGGAGGGATTACAAGTACCTCTAGATTTTTGTCATCTAAACTTTCAATTATTCTACCAATATCTGGATTAAAATTCCATGCAAGAATGATAACTTTGTTCCATCCCCCCATAAATGATGATCTTAACTCTTGTGCTTTTTTCAAAGTATTATACCCAGTTAATTTTGATGGGGAATCTACAAAGACTAGCGTTTTTGATTGTTTGATATATCCTAGATTATTTGGATTTCCTTCTTGTGCTGGAAATGGCAATGCGCCATAAAGATTTACAACAACCTGAGCCAAATCTCCGATAGTTCTAAATGAAGATTGTTCAAACTGTTCCTTTTGATAATCTCCAATTGAATGATACAGAAATGGTTTTGATTCTTGATCAATCAATCTTTTTCTCATAATCATGAATGCTGGTTTTCCTAGATCTGCCAAAATCCACTTACGATTATTTTCTTCTGCTACGGAACCCAAAGATCCAGAACCTGCAAAGAAATCTGCAACTATGGAATCGGGATTTGATGATGCTAGAAGTATTCTTTTAAGAAGTGCTTTTGGTTTTTGTGTTGGAAACTGTACATTTTCTATTGAATTTCCTTGAATTGGATGTAAATCAGACCATACATCTCCAGGATTTTTACCTTTTTTTTCTAGATCAGTTGCATCCACAGAATATCTGGCTTCCCCTCTTTTTGCTCTAGCAATTGTTTCTGGATTATATGGTACTGCAATTGCATCTCGATTAAAAATATAATTGTCTGTTTTTGAATACCAAAAAATTGTATTGTGTTTTCGACCAAAAGTGGAATTGCCACTAGCACCTATAATGTAATGCCAAATGATTTCGTTCACAAAATGATCTCTTCCAAAAATCTCATCCATGATAATTTTCACATAATGCCCAACATGCCAATCAATGTGAATGTAAATTGAGCCTTTTTCGGATAGTAATTCTTTCATCAAAATTAATCTAACGATCATCATTTCTAAATAAGACACTGTTCCATCTTTCCAAGTGTCAGCATATGCAAATTGTTCAATTACTCTAGGTTGTTGTTCAATGTCTGTATTAGGAAGATGAATTTTTGTTCTATAATCTGCTTTTGAGTCAAAAGGAGGATCAATGTAGATAAGATCAATTTTACCACGCATTGAAGATAATCCTGTTTTTGGATCACCTGCAAGCAATGCTTGCATTGCAAGTAAATTATCACCATAAATCATTCTGTTTGTCCATTTTTGATCATGAGATTCTTTTGTACTTTGACCAAAATATTCAGATAGACCACTTGCTGCCTTTGTTGGTAAAACAAATTCATTTGTCTGTAAGGTGATTCTATGTTCAGATGAAATATCATCTAATATTCTCTGAGCAACTTTTTTACCTCGTGAAATTATCTTTGGAAGTTCCTCAATTAATGAATCTGACAAAGCACACCTAATACATAATCCCTAAGGTCATATTTTACATATTCGTTCAAAAATATTGAATGAGCATTAAATCCATGTAGAAAATTTATTACAAAAACTTAAGATCTAGGCATGTTTACTGTTAACAATAACATGATTGATGCAAAGAAAAGCAGAGTTAGACAGGATAAGTTAATTCCATCTAATAAAGTCAACAGACACATTCAAGGGTAAATACGTAGTGAGATATTTGAATAATTATCAAAAAAATACGTAATCTAATCTCAAGTAGATAATGAATACTATATTATTTTTGAGAGAGGTTCATGGCAATCATGGTAGAAATAATTTTTGCAGCCAATGATGCAGTTGCTCCATTATCATGGTATGGATTTAATTCCACAATATCCACGCCAGTTACTTTTGTTTCTTTAAGAGAATGAATCATATCAAATAATTCTCTAGAAGTTATTCCCTCAGCTTCAGGATTACCAACACCAGGAGCAAATGCAGGATCTAAAACATCAAGATCAAAGCTA
>JABGTD010000028.1 GCA_018647405.1 Nitrososphaerota archaeon
CAGCTTGCAAAACAAGGTATGGATATTATCAAACAGTTGCAAGATGAAAAAAAGATTTTGTAATTTTTTTTACAAATCTATTTTGCATTTTTTTATTTAATTACATTAACTTTGTCAAATATTTTCAAATTGAAACACAAAACCCATCCATATATGGTATAAAGATATACTACTATTCATGGTTCTAAAAGTTAAATGTAACAAACACAAGAAAATAAAATTTACAATTCCTCAAAGTATTGATGAAGCTGTTGAACTAAATTCATTTCCTCAAATTAAAGAAATGTCAAATCATTTGCAAAGTTATCCAAAGTGTAAAATGATTAGGAGTTTAGATTTTGAATAATATTTCTCAAGTCATTATAGAATATCGTTGTATGCCTGACGGGAACCTTGCTAGAATAACTGGCGAATTACATCATTATCGACGTCTAATGATATTGAAATTGGGGCAAAGTGGGCTAAATCAGGCACAAATAGCAGTAAAATTAGGCATATCATTATCTACAATTAAACGAGAAATTTACGCAATACGAAAGAGTTGTAGGATTAAGGAGTCAGATGATGCATAAACTAATTCTAAATTATTCATTCAACAAATGGTTAACGGATGTAACAAACCAATATGGTATTAACAATCTTTCTTCAAAGTTTTTGGGAACAATAGAGAGATGAGCGAAAGAAAATCATTTTTAGATGTTGCATTGAACACATTTGGACTCATAGAAGAAAAGAAAATATTGTTAGATGTTGATTTAATGATGGCGTTAGACTTTACTCCTCCCACTTGGAAGATATGGAAACCCAAATTGATTCAGAAATTAACTAATTGCACAAGGGAGAAAATGGGAGTTGAAGGAGATGATCATACACAAATAAGAATTAATTATTTTAAAAAAGAAGACGTATGGAAATCAGAAGAATTTTTAGAATAAAATTAACATAATAATAATTTTAATAAAAAAAGAGAGATATAATAATAATTTTAAATTAGTTTAAGATAATAATAATGACGTTAGCTGTATCATAATAACGTCATTTTGATATAGCTAACGTTACTTTTTTCCGGTAACCTTATTCTAAAATAAATAAAATATCTCTCTCTTTTTTTATAATGGAATAATTAATTATAATTAAAAATATAACGTGACTATTGGTTTCATTGTGTGCCTATGATGGACAAAATTTCTTTCTTAGACACTTGTAATTTTATGAAATTTAAGATTTAGATATATTACATTGTATGATGAAAAAAACTGATATTAATTAGATAAAAAGTAGTATAACACTTGTCTGATAAAATTACTCTTGAAGCACTAAAGTCACATTTGTGGAGTGCAGCTGATATTTTACGAGGATCCCTTGATGCACAGGAATACAGACAACCTGTGATGACCATACTGTTTCTAAAAAGACTAAATGACACGTTTGATGAAAATGTAGAAAAACTTGTTGCAGGGGGGGATTCACAAAAGAAAGCACAACAAAAGTTCAGACACAAGTTCTTTGTTCCAGAATCTGCACGGTGGAATATTCTATCTGATGCATCATCGAATTTGGGTGAAATAATTGATGGCGTATGCAGAGACATAGAATCTGAAGTGCCAACCCTAGAAGGCGTTCTTACAAATACAAAATACAATGATAAAAAGAAATTCCCTGATGACAAGCTACGAAAACTTGTTGCTCATTTTAATGAATTATCTTTACAAAACAAGAATTTAGAAAAGGAAGATATTTTCGGTGACGCATACGAGTATCTACTTGAGACATTTGCAGATGAGACAAAAAAGAAGGGTGGAGAGTTTTTCACACCACGAGAGATTGTCCAATTACTGGTAAACATTACAAAACCACAAGAAGGAATGAAAATTTCAGACCCGACTTGTGGTTCTGGAGGCATGCTTGTGGTGTCAAGACAGTATGTTGCAGACCACAAGGGCGATGTGAATAATTTAGTTTTAGACGGGCAAGAATCAAACTATGGAAACTTGGGAATGTGCAAGATGAATTTGATTCTACACGGAATGGAGGATTTTAACATACAGCACGAAGATACACTTTCACATCCAAAACTAATTGACGGTGGAAAACTGACACAGTACGACAAGGTACTGGCTAATTTCCCGTTCTCGATGGACTGGGACAACAGTTCTGCAAGCAAAGATCCTTACAACAGATTTGCATACGGAATCCCACCTGCAAAAGACAAGGCAGATTATGCTTTTATTTTACACATGCTAACATCACTAAATGAAAAGGGACAGGCAGCAATTGTCTGCTCGCAAGGCGTACTGTTTAGAGGTGGAGAGGAAGGAAAGATTAGAAAGAATATGATAGTTGGCGATAAGGAAAATAATCTGCAAGGGGATTGTATAGAGGCAATCATTGCACTGCCACAAAAAATGTTTTGGGGAACTAGCATTCCTGCATGTGTAATGATACTCAACAAGAACAAGCCAGCCAAAAGAAAGAACAAAATAATTTTCATTTACGGTGCAAAGGATTTTGCAGAAGGAAAGAACCGAAACAAGCTACGCGATGAGGATCTCAAAAAGATGACATCAGCATTTGAAAAGTTTGAGGATGTAGACAAGTACTGTCACGTTGCAGACATTGCAGAACTTGAAGAAAACGAGTTTAATCTCAACGTTCCAAGGTATGTCGACATTTCTGAACCTGAGGAGCCAATTGACATCCAAGAGGCATATGACGAGTTGAAGGAATCATACTCTGAACAAGACAAACTGAAAAAACTCGTAGATGCTGACCTCAAGGGTTTGAATATCAAACTTTGAGCCTAATTACTCCAAAAAAGGGCTACAAATCAGTCCCTTGGCTGTTTGGCAAGGAGATTGAGATTCCAGATGAATGGGAAGTTTGTAAAATTAGAAATTTAGTAGAAAATAAGACAATATTAGAAATACAAGATGGCAATCATGGTGAACTCCACCCTAAATCCATAGATTTTGTTAATCAAGGAATACCCTTTGTAACTGCAGATTGTATAATAAACAATAATGTAGATTACAAAAAATGTAAATTATTGCCTTCAGGATTTCTTAAAACATTAAGGATTGGATTTTCAAAAAAAGGTGATGTAATTTTAACCCATAAAGGAAGTATAGGATTTACTGCAATAGTTAATGATGAATTTGAAACTATCATACTTTCTCCACAAACAACATACTATCGATTATCTGATAAACTAATTCCCAAATTCCTATATTATATTTTTCAAACTCATAATTTTCAAAAACAATTACAAGCGTTTGGAAAACAATCTACAAGAGACTATGTGGGAATTACAGCTCAACAGCATCTAATTATTCCATTTATTCAAGATGTTATTGAACAGCAAAAAATAGCAACCATACTATCAAACGTTGACAATCTAATCGAGTCAACGGTACAAGTAATTACACATTCCAAAAAAGTAAAGACTGGACTGATGCAAAAGTTGTTGACAAGAGGTATTGGTCATACTAAATTTAAAAAAGTACCATGGTTATTTGGTAAGGTGATTGAAATTCCTGAAGAGTGGGAAATTGTAATTATAAAAACACTAGTTAC
>JABGTD010000073.1 GCA_018647405.1 Nitrososphaerota archaeon
AAATAATCAATGCGGGTAGTGGGATTCGAACCCACGAACTCCTAAGAGACTAACCCCTCAAGCTAGCGCCTTTGACCAGGCTGGGCGATACCCGCATAGAAAAATCCTTGTAGGGTTTTTATAATCCTTGATTGATTTTTTGAAGTGTGTTAGTACCTGTAAGATGTTTTACATGCGGAAAATTAATTGCCGATAAATATTCAGATTATCAGAATAGAATCAAGACCGGAGAAGATCCAAAGAAAGTCCTTGATGATTTAGGTATGGAAAGATATTGCTGCAGACGTATGCTATTAACAACAGTTGAAACAATTCAACAAGTTATTCCATTTTATGAAGCAATGCATAAAAGAAATCAAGAAGTGCAAAGCGAACTAGAATAAATTGTCAAAGATTACCGCAATTTCTGGTAGAGTTCTGTATAACAGTCGAGGTAGTAAAACAATTGAAGTTGATATTACAACTGATGAAAAATTTCTTGGTAGAGTTTGTGCTCCATCTGGTGCCAGCGTAGGTAAATTTGAAGCAGTTAGTTTTCCAAATAACGGTCCCGAAGAAAGTCTTTCAATTTTAAATAAAAATTCAGACAAATTTATTGGAATTGATTCAAGTGATTTAAAACAAGTACATGATGTAATTCGCTCCATAGATGAAACTCATAATTATGCAAAAATTGGTGGCGCATGTGCTTTTGCAATAACAATTGCTGCAACAGAATCAGCAGCAAAAGCAGAAAATAAACAATTATTCCAAATGATTAGTGGAAAAAGTGATTTAAAATTCCCATTTCCGTTAGGAAATATTCTAGGAGGTGGCGCACATGCAGGACCAGGTACTCCAGATATTCAAGAAATTTTAGTTGCATCAATAGGCGCAAAAACTGTTAGAGAATCAATTGATACTAATCTTCAAGTGCATAAAGAATTAAAAAAATTAATTCTGAAAAATGATCCAACTTTTACAAATGGACGTGGAGATGAAGGAGGATGGGCACCAAAATTCAATAATGAAGAAGCATTAGATATTTCAGTTAAAGCAATTGAGAATTTAGGATTTACACTTGGAAAAGAAGTTGGTTTAGGAGTTGATTTTGCATCATCAACACAGTGGAATGAAGAAAAGAAAAAATATCTTTATGATCGTGCAGGTTTTGAAAATGATTCAGGCGAACAAATTGAATTCGCATCAAAGATTATAGAAAATTACAAGTTGATTTATGCAGAAGATGCTGTACATGAAGAAGCATTTGATGACATGGCAGAAATAACAAAAAAATTCCCTAACTCAATGATTACAGGAGATGACTTAACTGTAACAAATAATAAAATTCTTACAAAAGCAGTTGAGGCAAAATCTTGTAATGCTGCAATTCTAAAGGTAAATCAAGCAGGAAGTCTGTACGATGCATTAGAATTTGCCAAGGTTGCAGATAATAATAATATTAAATTAATCACATCACATCGTTCAGGAGAATCTAGTGATTCACATATTTCACATATTGGAATTGGAACTGGTTCAAAACTACTTAAAGTAGGAATTGTTGGAGGAGAAAGAGTAGAAAAAGTGAATGAATTGATTCGTATTTCAGAGCATGATTTAATACATGGCATGATTGACTTTTAAAAATCGTAATGAGTCAACAAACAGAAACTACTGATCTGAAGAAGAAAGTTCTAGCAACAGGTATCCGTGTTGGAACAGATATGAAGACTAAATCTATGCGTCCATTTATCACATCAGCTAATCCTGAAGGACTTTACATGCTAGATATCGATATCACATTAGCTAAAATCAAAAGTGCAGCAAAATTTGCAACAAGATTTGATATGAAAAAGGTCATCGTGTGTTCTGGAAAAGAATATGCAACAACTCCAATTGAAAAATTTGTTGAATTAACAGGGGCAACACAAATGCTTAGAAGATTCATGCCAGGAACACTAACAAATCCATCATTACCGTATTTCATAGAACCTCAACTAATCATAATTTCAGATCCAGAAATAGATGGACAGGCAATTATCGAGGCAACTAATGCAGGCATTCCAGTTATAGGCATTTCAAACACAAATAATGTTACATCAAACTTAGACTTGATAATTCCTGCAAACAACAGAGGTCGTAAAGCGTTAGCAACAATATACTGGCTATTAGCAAGAGAAATTTTAATTCAGAAAGGTGAACTCAAAGAGGATCAAGACATGAAATATGAAATTGATGACTTTGAGACCAAAATAGAAGAAGAATTATAGAAGTTTTCTTCAAGATAACTATTTGACTTCAATAGCCAAAGCTCCTGGAAAAATTATTCTTTTTGGAGAACATTTTGTCGTTCATGGAAATAGAGCAGTTCTAGGTGCCATCGATAAATATGCAACAGTAACATCTGAGAAAACAAATACAGACAATATTCTAATCTCATCCTCACTAGGACAATCATCAATACAAAAAGACCAAGATGTAGATAAAGTTGAAAAAAAGTTTAGGCCATTTTTTTATATTGCAAAACAAGTAATTTTAAAAAATAATTTTGAGAAAGGAATTAGTATAAAAATTGAATCAAATATTCCAATTGGAGCGGGATTGGGTTCTTCATCTGCATGTTGTGTTGCAGCAGCTGCATCAATTTTAAATTTATTTGGTAAATCAAATGAAAAAGAAATACTAGAATTATCTATTAAAGCAGAAAAAACAATATTTCCAAATTCATCTGGAGCAGATTGTACAGTTTCAGTACATGGAGGAATAATTGAGTATCAAAAAGAAGAAGGATTTTCAAAGATTAGTATAGAAAATGAATTAAATTTTTTGATAATTGATTCAGAACAAGTTCATGCAACAGACAAAGTAGTTGAACAAGTGAAAAAATTCAAAGAAGAAAATAGTAATACATTTTCAGAATTATGTTCAGAAGAAGAACGATTGATCACAAAAGCACTTGATAGTATGAAAAATAATGATTTACAAACTATTGGAAAATGTATGGCACAAAATCAAATTTACTTAGAACAGATTGGAGTTTCTAATAACACATTATTATCAATAACAAAAGAAATTGAAAAAATAACATTTGGTGCAAAAATTACAGGAGCAGGTGATGGAGGATGCATTATAGCATTAACAGAAAAAGATAATGATCTTTCAGAATATGTAAACACAACAAAATATCAAACTCATCAAGTATCAATACAAAATACAGGAATACAGGTTTTTAATACCTAGGACTGATGTAGAAATATGATCTTAATCAAACTTGGAGGTTCCATTATAACAAATAAGCAAAAACCGCTTTCACCAAGAAGAAAAACTATTGACAATATTTTAAAAGAAATTGGAAAAATCAAAGAACCAATAATAATTGTCCACGGAGGAGGTTCATACGGACATTATTGGTCTGTCAAGTATGATATGCATACAAAACCTGCAAAAACCAATCCAAAAGGAGTTGCAATTGTTAAAAATTCAATGGTTGAATTAAATAAAATAATTCTAGATAGTGCAGTAAAAAATAGAATCAATTCATACTGTTTACCACCAACAGATTTTATGAATGGAAATAAAGTAATCAAGAGCAAAATCCTAACAATAAATGATATTTCAAAATCAGGATTGACACCTATAACATTCGGTGATGCATTATGGTTTGGTCAGAAAAAATCATACATTTTATCAGGAGATGTAATAATGACTACAATTGGGAAGATTCTAAAACCAAGACTTTCACTTTTTGTACTTGATGTGGATGGAGTTTATTCAGATTTGAAAACAAAGAAATTGATTCATGATTTCAAAAAAGAAAAGCCAGAAATTAAAAATAATAAAATGGATGTTACTGGAGGAATGACTAGAAAAATTACAGAAGCCAATAACATGGCAAAGGCAGGATTGAAAATATTTTTTGTAAATGGTAATAAACCAAAGAGAATTACTGATGCAGTTTCAGGAAAGAGATTTGAAGGGACATTATTTAGGAAATAATCATGGATGAGTTTGTAATTTTAGTTGATGAAAATGACAACCCCATTGGAAAAGAAGAGAAGGTAAAATGTCATCTACCAGATGGAAAACTTCACAGAGCATTTACAGCATTAATTTTTAACAAAGAGGGAAAATTACTTTTAACAAAAAGAAGCGATTCAAAAATGCTTTGGCCTGGAGATTGGGATGGGACAGTTGCAAGTCACCCTAGAGAAGGAGAAACATACGTGTCATCTGCAGAACGTAGAATGCCTGAAGAAATTGGAATTACATGTAAAATGAATTATGTTAACAAGTTTGAGTATCATGTTCCATACAAGAATGTAGGTTCAGAAAATGAGGTTTGTGGAACACTGCTAGGTGTTGTTGATAATTTTGAAGAATCATCATTAATCAAAGATGAGATTTCTGCAATAAAATGGATTTCACCTGAGGAATTAAAACAAGAACTTGAAAATAATATAGACATCTATTGCCCATGGATGGTTATTGCATTATACTATCTTGCAGAATGTGAATCAGAGACAAAAGAGAAATTTTCTTCAATGATTTCTGATTGGACAAGAAATGAATTAATGCAAAATTATGAAAAAGCAATTAAACATTACATACCTGAAAATAATTGGAGATTGGTAAATTGAATCCATCAGAATCAATAAAGAAAAATGCCGTATTTGTAAACAAATTCCTGAAAAAAGAATTGAAGGGAGATCCAAAACAACTGTACGATGCAGCTGCACATCTCATAATCCACGGTGGTAAAAGACTACGACCTTATCTAGTCTTGAAAAGCTGTAAAGTTTTAGGTGGAAAACAAGCAGATGCAATAGCTGCTGCAAGTTCTGTAGAAATGATTCATAATTTTACACTAGTACATGATGACATTATGGATAATGATGAAATGAGACATGGTGTTCCAACTACTCACAATAAATTTGATATGCCACTAGCAATTTTAGCTGGAGACGTATTATACTCAAAGGCATATCACACAATCTCATCAAAATCAAAACTTTCTTCAAATTACACTACGCAATTAGTTACTAAACTATCAAAAGCATGTGTAGAAATTTGTGAAGGGCAGGTAGATGACGTAAAACTTGCAGAAAATAAAAGAATTCCAACTGAACAAGAATATATCAAGATGATTGAGAAAAAAACTGCAGTTCTTTTTGAAGTATCTTGTGCAATGGGTGCAATTTGTGCAAAGAAAAAACCAAAAGATGTAAAGAATTTATCAATATTTGGGCGTAATCTGGGAATTGCTTTTCAAATAACAGATGATTTAATCGGAATTATGGGAGATAGTAAAGTAACAAAAAAACCAGTTGGAAATGATATCCGTGAAGGTAAAAAATCACTACCAATTCTTTTAGCAATAAGAAAGGCAAGAGGTAAAGACAAACAAAAGATTATGAAAGTTTTTGGAAAATCAAATGCTGCAAAAAAAGATGTTCAGATTGCAGTTAATACAATTAGAACATTAGGAATTGAAGAGGAAGTACGTAAAAAAGCACTGCAGTATGCAACAAAAGCAACAAAATCACTTGATAGTTATTCAGGAAGTGACAAAAAGGAAATGGTGAGTCTTTTAGATTTTGTAGTGAAACGAAGTATTTGACATAATTTCTTAAAGTTCTAAACTTTCAACATCATCAACAAACTGTTTTACACATACACGTGTTTCGCTAATATTATGATCTAGCATTTCTTTTTCACATATGGGACAAATTCTTTTTTTTCTAGAAGCATATACTACAGGGTTTTTAGATTCTCTGACAAATTCCCAAAGACATTTTTCAATTTCTTTTTCATCATGATCTCGCATATGCTTATCGCATATTGGACAAGGAGTTTTTATCATGCCACTTTAGGTGAGAAACCAGTTGTTTTAACAATTCCAGTAGACTTGATTATCAATGAAACTATCAAAATTCCAATTGCAAGTAATACAATACATCCAGATGGTTCTATTCCAAATGGAATAGCTATGATTATACCCATAACAACAGAAAATAGTGAAAAACTGGTCGATAACGTAATAGTTTGTTTGAAAGAACGACCATAAAGCATAGCAGAGACGTTTGGAATTACAAAAAGTGCAGAAACAAGCAATACACCAACTAATTGCATAGAGGTTACAGCTGCTACCCCAGACATTCCAATTAGTAAATAATTAATTTTCTCTACAGGAATGCCTGATACTTTGGCTTGTTCTTCAGAGAATGTAGCATAAAGTAGTTTCTTGTAGATTATTCTTAGAATAATCAAGATAATTACACATAGAATGAGAATTGTTATGACATTTTCTTGCTTGATTTGTAAAATTGAGCCAAATAGGAATTCTTCCATATCATGGGCGTGTTTCATATCACGAAAATCATTCATATCGTGTTCATCGTGAGATTCTTCATCGTGAGATTCTTCATCGTGAGATTCTTCATCGTGAGATTCTTCATCGTGAGATTCTTCAATATTTTGAATACCATTCAATTGTTTTACATCATGTTCATCATCTAATTGGTGATCATCAACATCAGTTATACTAAATAGTATAATTCCAACAGCTATTCCACTTGTCAATAGAATTGCAACTGCAGCATCACCAGAAATATCAAATCTTTGACGAAGTTTGGTAAGACCTAATGCACCAAGTATCGATACAATATAAGCTGCCCATAAAGGATAGACTCCGATGAATAGACCAAACGCTACGCCACCAAAAGCAGTATGTGCTAAAGCATCTCCAAATAATGCAAACTTTCTAAGAACTAAAAATAATCCTACGGTACTACAAAATAATGCAATTGCTATACCAGAGATTAGTGCATATTGTACTGATTGATCAGATAAAAATTCAAAAACCATTTTACATCAATGATGGTGCATATGCATTTGCATAGAAGTTTCAGAATATTTCTTCATCATCTCTTCATCTGAAAAGAAGTCTTCAGAAATACCATGAAAGAAGAGAGTTTTGTTAAGA
>JABGTD010000076.1 GCA_018647405.1 Nitrososphaerota archaeon
AAAATTTGAAGTTGTTCTTGCAACTCTAGACAGACAAATTCAGATGGCAGAAAATGTAATGGAAATTATTTCTACTGGTATTACTGTAATCCAAACAGAATCTACAAACCAATTAACAAAATTAATAGTTTGGTTAACTGTCGCTGCTACTGCAGTTCTAGTCCCTAACACACTTGCAACAATATTTGGAATTCCAAATCTTGAATTTTCTTACGTATGGGTAATTCCTGTATTAATATTTTCTACAGCTATAGCATCAATTATCACATTTAGATGGACAAAGCAATATCGTATATTGCCATTTGGTTCGTCAAAACTGAAACGTATAAAGCGAAAATTCAAAAAATAGTCTCAATAATACATCTGAGCTATAAGATTAATACAAGAAAAAAAATTAGTTTCTTTGTGGCCTCTGTCGTCCAATGGCTAGGATAGGGGATTGTGGATCCCCGGATGGGTGTTCGATTCCCCCCAGAGGCCCTTAATTTTTAAAATATTCCAAATTTACTTGATTCCATTTCTTCTTTTAAAGCAAATTTTATTTTCACATCTTTTCCATCCATTTTTTCAGCTAATAATGAAATGAATTTTTTATCTAATCCTTTTCCTTTGTATTTGTTAAATTCATCCCCCATCATGTCTGCAAGTTTAATGACCATCTCTCTGTTTACAGAAGCTACAAAGAAGTGCCAACCAAATGCAAACTCGGAGTCAGTTATCAGAAAATCCTCTTGCCCGTGAACCATTTCTTCCATTCTACCTAGTACTCGTTTTATTTCCTTACTGGTTTTATCATATTCTGTTGCAGATACATTGATGTTTATTCTCTCTTCCATACTATTACATGATTTTTGGAAATAAAAGGTTGACTTGATTATTTTAACAAGTGCTCAACTTCAATTCCAAAATATTCCTTAAGAATTGCAATGTATGATTTGATTGAAACTGGTATTTCTTCTCCACAGGCAACCCCAAGATTCTTTGCATTTATCCAAATTGTCAATGCTTGAATTATAACAAGAAATCTATCATTTTCTGGATTATCTCGACCTATTGATTTTGTGTATCGCTCTGCATACTCCCATGCGGTGACAAATCCAATACACTCTGTATCAAATACTGCCATCAATTGTTTTTTCAAATTATCTGTTTCATCAAATGGAGTTTTGTTCATGATGTATGGGAAATCAACTTTTTGTGGTAAACATCCTGGTAATGGAGCCCAAATTGTAATTATTCTGACATTACTTTTTAATTTTTTAAATTTGTCAATCAAATCTTCTAAAATTTCTGGATCCATAAACCAACATAAAATTACATCTGCATCATTAAACTCTGCTTGACGTACATCTTGTTCAATCACTTTGATATTGGCAATATTTTTTTTATCTATCATTTTTTTTGCTTCACTAATCATTTTCTCTGAATTATCTATTCCAATTGCATTTTTCACATTAAATTCTTCTCTTGCAATTACAAGACTTGTTCCGTCTCCACATCCTAGGTGATAGAATGTATCATTTTTTTCTAAATCCGTAAATCTAAAAATCTCTCTTATTGTATCTGGAGGAATTTGAATTTCTTCACCTGATATGATAGATTTTGGTAATGTGGACAGATATTCTTCAATTTTCAATGTACTGCTAAAGTTTTAAGGGAATTTATTCTCTTATGCTCTCTAAAACTGACACTGCTTGCCATAATGTGGTTCTCACAAATGAGGGTACATTTGGATCTTGTGTGATGTCGTCTAAACTACTAATTGCATTGGCTGCTCTTACTGATATTGAATATTCTTCTGTCTGCAACTCTATAATCAAATCTGCAATTGTTTTCTTAAAATTTTTTGGTGTAGAATGGCTAGTTGCCAGTTGATTGAGTGTTTGAATTGCACTCTCCATTGCTTGTTTATTTTCTTCGCTCATTCTTAAATCTCTATGAATACATCTTCTGATTCTATTACCACTGTATATGACTTTAAATCGTTAATCTTTGCGGGAAATTTTTCCATTTTACCTGTTTCGCAATTAAATTGTGCCGCATGCCATCCACACGTAATGGTTGAATTTTCTAATTTTCCTTCTGATAAACTTGCACCTGAGTGTGTACATGTATCATCACACGCAAAATAATTTCCATTTACATTTGCAACTAGAATCTCTTTGCTATCTACCGAAACTTTTTTCATTTTTCCAGATTCCAATTCTGATGATTTACACGCAATAATCCGTCCCATGAATTAAATCCATTTTATATTCTTAATAATTTTTCTTATTTTATGGATAATCCTCCTCGACTAGCTCAAAGTTTTGATAAAAAAGACGTCTTGAATTTTTGCAAAAATACATTCTCATGGGGTGATTACATACATGAGGTATGGGACAATTGGATTTCTGAAGGAAACCTAATTGTTGTTGAAAATGAAGAAACTCCTATCTCCATGGCACATGCTGGATTTTATCCTGTAGAAAAAATGATTTGGATTGAAGGAATTCGTGTTAGTGAAAATTTTAGAAAAAAAGGTATAGCAGAAAAAATGATTCATCATTTTGAAAGCAATGCAAAGTCACAACAATTTAAATTATCTAGAATGCTCATTGCATCTGAAAATACTCCATCTCTTACTTTGGCTAAAAAACTTGGGTATGAAATAATTTCTCAATGGAATTATTATTCTTTAGAATCTAAACAAATCTCTTCACAGAATATAGATATGTCCAATTCATGTTTAGATGAATGTAAAGAATTAGATGTGCAAAATCATCATTTTGTTGAATCTTGGAGATGGATTCCATTAACTAAGGAACGAATAAAAAAATTAAACTCTGAAAATAAAATATTCTGTCAAAAAATTAACAACAAAACAATTGCTTTGGGTATAATCACTGAGTCTAAATCATTTGAAAATACAATAATTTTAGAAATTCTTTCTGGTATCGAACTTGAAAACATGATAAAATTTGTACAAAATTTTGCATATAAAAAAAATTATTCAAAGATTAGAATACTAACTGAGCTTGAATCATTACCACAAATCAAAAACCTAGAAAATAAATTCCAATTTTATTTAATGCAGAAAAAACTCTAATCTACAAACTTGACTGTATTTGTAATTGAGCCTAGCTTTTCTATTTCCATCTCTATCAAATCCCCGTCTTTTAGATATGGCACATTTGGATTATTCAATGCAACCCCCGCAGCAGTTCCTGTTGAAATTATATCTCCTGGTTCTAGTGTCATGGATTTACTTAGTATTGATATTATCGATGGAATTTTTATGAACATATTTGATGTTGTAGAGTTTTGTCTAATAGTTCCGTTAACTTTTGTTAAAAGTTTAAGATTCTGAGGATCATCAATTTCATCTTTTGTTGTAATCCATGGACCACATGGTGCAAATGTATCAAATGATTTTGCTCTTGTAAATTGTTTATCCATTGCTTGGATGTCTCTTGCTGATACGTCATTAAGTATCATATATCCAAAAATTTTATCCATTGCCTCTTCTTCAGAAACATTCTTACATTTTTTTCCAATTATCAAAGCAAGTTCTACTTCATAATCTAATTCTTTGACAAACTTTGGACAAACTATTTCTGAAACTGTTCCATTAAGCGTAGTTTTTGGTTTATTTACTATAGCTGGCTCTTTTGGAGGCGTTAATTTTTGTTCTTCTGCATGATCTTTGTAGTTGAATGCCAAACAAATTATTTTGTTAGGATTTGGAATTGGTGCCAAAACATCAAATTCTGATAATTTATGTTTAAATTCAATTTCACTAATCTTTGGTAAAATTTCTTCAAACCAACCATCAAATAAAAAATCTCTAACATTAATTGGAATTGGTATTCCGGTAGAATTAGTAATGTCATCTTTTGTGGCAATTTTTCCATCTTTGACTAGTCCAAAAGTTTCTTTACCTGATTTTACTACTCTTGCAATTTTCATTTTTTCTCACTTGTGTGTAAATATGACTTGGTGTGTTGATTCTTTTCTACAATAACCAAATCTTATGAATTGGATTTCATCACCGTCTTTTAACTTTAAGTATGCTTGTTCTACAAAACCTTCTACTTCTTTTAGACTATCTTCATTAAATTTCTCGCCAAAAAATAACTGATCAGGAACTATAATTTTGATTTTTATTGGTTCTCCAGCAACCCATTGTATTTTTTTTTCAATATTTTCGGCATTTTCTGAAATAAATTCTGCAGTAAGATCTGAACTATCTGTTATCTTAACAATTCCAATTCCTAAGAGCCTTATTGATTCTTCATTCTTCAAATCTTTTGCATCCTCCCCTTCAATCATAACTGAATTATCAATATTGACAGTTCGTTTTCCTAAATCCATTGTAGGATGATTTGATAAATGAAATTCACTTGATGGAAGATTTGCAATTTTCAGTTCCTTTGGATTACGTACCATGTGTAACCTGACACTTTCACCGTCGATAATTTTCTTGTTAAATGCCTCTAGAGATGCAAATGGGGAAACCGTATCATTTTTTGTTAATCCTAATGATAAGATGAACTTTTTCACAGCTTCTGGTCTGATTCCTCTCCTTCGTAATCCTTCTAGAGTTGGCAATCTTGGGTCATCATACCATGGAACTTTTCCATTTTCAATCAGTGGTTTTAATGCACTTTTTGATACCGGCATTCCTTCTAGGTCTAATCTGCCAAAAAAGATGAATTCTGCCTTTTCCATTCCTAATTTATCTAAAATTGTATGATGGAGCTCTTTTCTCAGTTCAAATTCCTTTGATCTCATAGCATGTGAAACCTTGCTAATACTGTCAAAAATTATGCCTGCAAAATCGTATGTTGGCCAAACTTTGTATTTTTGCTCTTGTCTTGCATGTCTTTTTGTGTTAATCCTGAATAGTGCTGGATCTCTCATTGTTGTATTTCCAGATTGCATATTCCCTCTAAATCGCAATAATGCTTGTCCTTCTTTGAAGCCTTTTTCATCAAACATCTTGTGCCACAATTTTTCATTTTCTTCTAAACTTTGTTTGGTGCAACGACATTCAGTCATTTCTCTTCTGTCTTTACTAATACTGTCTTGACTACATGTACAGACATACGCATCATTTGATTTTATAATTTGATCTGCTTTCTTGTAAAGTATGTCTAAACTATCTGAAACATATTCAACACTATCATATTTTATTCCCAACCAATCCATTCCAACCTTAATTGCAGCATAATATTCTAATCGTTCAGTTCCTGGATTTGTATCCTCAAATCTTAAAATTATTTTTCCACCATGCATCTTGGCATATTCATCACTAATTATGGCAGCTTTTGCATGACCTATATGTGGATAACCATTTGGTGCGGGAGGAAATCTTGTAATAATTTCTTTTCCTTCTATATTTTTTAAAGCTGGTAAAGTATTTTCTTTTTGTGGTTTCTCTTTTTTAATCTCTAATAACTCTGGATATTTTTCTTGTATTTCCTTTTGCTGTTTTTCAAGTGGAATTTGATTTATTTCTGACACAATTTCAGTAATTATTGGTGATATCTCTTTTGCTTTTTGTCTTAACTCTGGTACATTCCCCATTATTTTTGCAAGAATTGTTTTATCTCTTGTTTGACCTTCATGTTCTGCAGCATTTTGTAACGCAAACTTTCTAATCTCATTTTTTATTTCTTCGTCATTCATTTTATAATGTCACTAACTTTACAGTATCCATTTTTTTGTTAATCTGAAAATCTTTTGTTATGTCACTAACTGAATTTGCTTCTCCTTTCAACATGAAAAGTTCCATACATTTATCGCCTTCAATCTTACTGTGTAAATGTGTCGTAATAAGATCCTCATAGGAATGTTTGATCCCATTTACTTGATTATCATATTCGTCATTATGTACAACTAGCAAAATGGCATTAACATTTCCTGAAAGATTTTCCTTTTGTTTTTCTTCTGAAACAAAACTTCGAATCCCTGCTCTTATTGCATCAGACCTTCCTGAAAATCCAAGATTCTTTTGTAAGGTATCAATTTCTTTGAGAATTTCCTCAGTTAATGAGATAGAAACTATTGGCATATGCTCATTGTTATTAAGAAACATAAAAATTTTAGGTAAATGTTATTAACTTTTTACACATTTATTAATAATAAAGCGCGGATTTACGTATGATTGTTGATATTGAAAATCTATCTGTTGATTATTCTGGAATTAAGGCGTTAGATAAGATAAGCTTCGGAATTGCTGAAGGTGACTTTTTAGGAATTATTGGCCCAAATGGTGCTGGAAAATCCACCCTGTTTAGATGCATGCTTGGATTGCATACTGGATATGATGGAACCATTAAATTCTTTGATAAAGATATTCATGAATCAAAAAAATATCTCTCCCAGATAGGTTATGTTCCTCAAAAACCTGTAATCGATAAAAATTTTCCAGCAACTATTAGAGAGATTCTTGCAATGAGTCAGCATTCAAATAATCCTAAAAAAATTGATGACGCATTGCAAAAGGTTTGGATGCATGAACTAGCTGATAGACGAATTGGTGATCTATCTGTTGGCCAACAACAGCGTGTATTCATTGCAAAAGCATTAGTAAATTCTCCAAAAATTCTAGTATTAGATGAACCAGTTACTGGTATTGATATGTATAATCAAGATTTATTCTTTCAGATTCTAGGTGATTTAAATAAAAAAGAAAAAATTTCTATTATTTGGTCATCTCATGATTTAGATGCAGTAGAAAGACTTGCTAACAAGGTTGCTTGTCTTAACAAAACTCTCTTCTTTCATGGTATTTCTGAAGACTTCTTTTCAGATGAAGAGATGATGAAGAAATATTCTGAAACTTCTATGCAAATGCATATGCACCATCATTGATGTAAAATGGTTTTTGAATTTTTATCTGA
>JABGTD010000052.1 GCA_018647405.1 Nitrososphaerota archaeon
CTTCTTTTTTGCATAAAGCGGTCTATCCATTGTCCCCTTCGGTGAATGTTTTGTTTTTGTGAAAAGTTTGATGTCTGACTCATTATGAGTAGGTTAAGCCAGTCTATGTTAATAAAAAACTGGTCAAAATCATTGAGAAATAATCTTCCGATATGTGTGATTGCAGTATGAACATGTTATTCGTATAGATTTTGGTTTTGAGCCAAGACGTATTTTTGATGCGATCCCAGGTGGAATGAATTTTTTACATTTTTTGCAAAAACTTGAACCAATTTCAAATGGCATTTTAATTTTAAATTTCAAGCTAATTTTTTTGGCAATTTCAGCCTGTCTTTGAGCTAATCCAGGATTATTTTTTGCATTTGATAATGCATTGTTGAATAGAATTTCCATACGTTTTATCGCTATCTGTTTTTTTGAGTTTTTCATAGTGTAATGTGTTACAATTATTTAGAAATAAATCAATAGATGCAGTCAGCGGGATTCGAACCCGCGTCACAGGGTTGGAAACCCCGAATACTAACCAGGCTATACTATGACTGCATAAGGATTAAAAAAAATTTACCTAAATAAAAATGGTTTTTTCGTATTCATAGACAAGTCTGCTTGCTACAAGATGTGCTTCTAAAGAAGAATCATGGATTGAAAATGATTTTTGGAATATCTTTTCATTTTCCTTGTTAAAATGTCCTTTTTGAAATCCACCTATAAGAATACATGAATTTACTTTAGTTTCATGAATTAAATTTTCAAAAGTGGTTTTTTGACCTTTAGTTGTTAATCCAATTACTTCGTCAGGTTTAATTTTAGATATTAATTTTGATAGTGAAGAATTTTCCATTTCCATTAAAATTTCAGTTTCAGATTCAATTTTTTTAGTAAGAAAAAGTTTTTCTATTAATCCTTGAAATCGATGGTATGATTTTGGTAAACGTGTATTGTTATTTATTGAAATAATTTTATTATTTACAGTGTGAACAAATACTCTGATTTTATTTTCATAAAATGCAGGAGATGTACAAATTGACAATAACGTTAGATGTACAATATCTGGTCTTCCACGTTTAATTTCATTTTCTAATCCTTTCATAGCCCCAAAATGCCAAGAATTATCTAGTAATGTATTTGAAATATTTTTTTTAAATTTTTTTGAATATGCCAAGACAGATTGATGATGAGATAGTTCTTTTGGAATTAATTCAAGTGAAGATTCTACTAAAATTATAGTAAGCATTTTATCAATTAGGAATATTTGTTTTTAATTGTGTCCATGAAGATTTTATATTTTGATTTGTGTCAATTAGACCAGAATTGCAAACATACTCATCTACTCGTTCAAGACGAAATGAATTACTAGTAAAACCAGAACCGTCTACAGATTGTATATCTTGGGAAACACAACTTCCTTTTGGTTTATCAAATAATCTAGATATTGTGAAAAATTCTATTTTAGATTCATTTTCTTCAAAAAAGTTTAAACTTGATTTAATGAATTCTGCTTGATCATTACTATTTCCATTCACGAAATCAGATGTACTCCAACTAATTTCAAAAAATGCCAATTGATGTGAAGGAAATATTTCAATAGATTGTTTGAGATTATCAATTGCTTCTTGTGGAGTTCTGTTTATGTCACCAATAGTATCAATAGGTTTGTACGAAAGAGCTATAAAATCACCCATTTCTAATTTAGGAGTTAATTCAAATGAACCACCAGGTTCCATTCCTTTGTTTAATACATTCTCAAGTGACATACTATTTCCTATTTGTACATCAGGATGGTTTGATTTAATTTCTGAATAAACATCATCAAAAAATTCAATGTATGTTGGTATTGAGCCACTTGCTCTTTGAAAATGATAATCAATATCTCCTGCAAATATTACATAATCTATGTTTTCATATCTAGAAAGAATTGAATCCAATACACGAATTGTTTCATCTTCTAACGTTTGTCCTAATGCTTGATTTCCCATCCATGATGGAAATGGACCTAATCTATCAGCGTTGATTACAGAAAAGAAAAGAGTTGTTTTGAGATTATATTTTTCATTTAATTTCATCATAATATCAGTAACACGCCAATCAAAATTTCCTTCTTCAGGTTCAAGCTGATTCCAATGTACATACAAATTTGTTCTTCCAGCTCCAGATGTGGATGCAACTTTGTATGCTTCTTCTAGATCATCCATGCTTTTTGGAGGATTAATTGTGTTAATGACTAGACCGATTTTTTCATTTTGAAGTATTGATTGATTTGAAAATGAATCGACGCCAACTGAATCAGTTTTTGTTAGAAAATAAGCAGATGCACCACCTATTGCAACAATTAAGATTACAATTCCAACAATTTTACTAATCAATATGTTTTGAAACTGGTTTGTATTCTAAAATGTTGTTATTTTATTATCCAGATGTACAACCACTATATCCACATTCAATACAAATGTGGCATCCTTCAGTTAAAACAAGAGTGTTTTTACAAGTTGGACATAATTTTTCTTCAATATCAGGCTCTGCTACAACACGGTTTTCATGAGGAAGTTCTTGCGGAGTTGTTACTTTGAGTGCTTCATTAATTTGTTTTAGGATATATGGATTTTTGACATTATTTGCAATATAGTCATGTAGATAATCAGTTGCTGTAACTTCAAAGGTTTTTTGAGAATTTTCACCGGTCATGTGGAGGACTTGTTTATGTCTTGAACCATCACGATAGACTGTAATTCCTTTGAGACCTAATTCATGTGCTAATAGATATGCTGCTTTGACATCTTCTGCAGATACATCATTAGGCATATTGATTGTTTTTGCAATCGCATTTCCAATCCAATCTTGCCACACTGCTTGAGCCATTAGATGATCAGTCCAGTGAATATCCATAGCAGTGACAAAGATATTTTGAATCCATTCTGGAATTTCATCAATTCCTTTAACTGAACCATAATTATCAGCAACTTTTGCTAACAATTCCTCACTGTAAAGACCGTTTTCTCTTAGAACTTCTTCAAATATTTTATTTGTGTAAAAGAATCTTCCAACAGTAACGCGTTTTTCAAACACAAGAGCAAATGTCGGTTCCATTCCGTTTGAACAATCTGCTAACATCGATAATGTTCCGGTTGGTGCAACAGTTGTTGTAAGAACATGTCTAACTCCATGTTTCTGAATTTTTGTAATTAGAGCATCCCAATCATAATAATGTCTTTGTTTTGGTTTTTCATAATAGCCAGCAATTGGAATTTTACCTTCAGGATATTCTGTCTTTGAACAAAGTGGGAATGCTCCACGAGATTGTGCTAAAGCGACACTTTCTTCCATGGAATAGTATGATAATGCTTCAGATAATTTACCCATAAACTCGTAACCTTCTTTTGAGTTGTATGGAATTCTTAATTTGTATAATAAATCTGCGACACCCATTACACCAAGACCAATTCGGCGTGATTCCTTTGATGCAACATTAATCTCTGGAACTGGATAATGATTTACATCAATTACATTATCTAAGAAGCGAGTTGTCTTTCTAACAATTTCTTCATATTTTTGCCAATCAAATTCGTATTGACCATCTGCAGTTCTTTTTGTAAGATTTGCTAAATTGATAGATCCTAAATTACAAGATTCGTAAGGATACAAACTTTGTTCACCACATGGATTTGTTGCACGAAGTGGTCCACCACGTGCTTTTGCAAATACATTGTACTTGTTAATTAAATCAAAGAAGATTAAACCAGGTTCTGCACTTTTCCATGCAGATGTTGCAATAAGATCAATTAGATGATGTGCATTGATTTCACGTACGGGGCTACCATCTCTAGTGCTTCGTAGTGTGTATGCACCATCTTCACTATCTACGAGTGCACTCCAAAAGTCACCCCAAACACCAACACTGACGTTAAAGTTCTCTAAAACACCAGGTTCAGTTTTGTTAGTAATGAATTTCTCAATATCTGGATGAGATACATCCATAATTCCCATGTTTGCACCTCTTCTTTTTCCTCCTTGTTTAATGACATCAGTTACAGTATTGATAATATTCATGAACGATACAGGTCCAGAAGCAACTCCAGATGTCGATGCAACAATATCACCTTCTTCTCTTAATTCTGAATAGTTTATTCCAACACCACCGCCGGATTTGAAAATTAATGCTGCATCAGAAGTTGTCTTCATGATTTTACCCATGTCATCAGGCATTCCCAAAACAAAACATGCAGACAGTTGTCCAAGACGTCCACCAGCATTCATCATGGTAGGAGAGTTTGGTAAGAATACTTGGTTAACCATTAGATTATAGTATTCTGTAATTCGTGCACCATAATCAGTAAATTCTTTTGCTGCAAGTTTTGTTAATAGATCTTTAAAGCTAATCTTTGCTTGTCCTTTTTGTGCAATATCGATATAACCATTTACTAAACCTCTAAAATGATATTGGTTGAGATAATATTCGTCGATTTTAAATTTGTAGTTGAATTGATCTAATTTTGTAAGATATTCTTGTGCTTCTTCAATATTTTGTGGTGTATTTCCTGTGGGATTGAATATAGAAGAATCATGTAGAAGATCACCAATTGTAATTAAAACTGCAACTCTTTCAAATAATTGAGTTGGACTTTCAGTAATTTCATTTTTATTATTTCTGAATAGATATCTAGATGCCAATACTCGAAGACAGTTAAGATCAAATTCTTTTGAAACAGGATCCAGAACTTTAGTATTAAGAACCTTCATCTTCTCATCACGAATCTTTCGTCTTTCATGTCTGTACAAGATGTATGATTTTGCGATTTCGCTGTGTCCTTGCTCTATCAAAGTGGATTCCACCATATCTTGTATATCTTCTACGCTAGGTGGGTTTTCAGTACCAAATCCTTGAGAGGATAATTTACCTAGAACACCATTTGTTAAGTTTTGTGCAAGATCACGATCGCCTTCACTTGTTGCAAGTAGTGCTTTATAGATCGCATTTGTAATTTTATCTTGATCAAACTTTGTTGTGTCTCCATTTCTCTTTCGAATTTCTGCGAAAGATGACTCTATCTGTGAATTTTCAACCAATTATAATCCCCAAGTACATGTTAAATTGATGAGCTAAAAAACTCTTTGGCAATTATTTTTCTAACAATGGGTAAATTAATTTCACAACGGTACGAAAAACTTCGTTTTGGTAATTTTCATAGTGTCAAATCAAAAAAAAGATTTGAGAGATAGATCATTTAATGATCGAAACGAATTTCGTTTTGAAATTAGTACAATGACAATAAATTGAAAATGAAATAAGCAAACCTGTGGCTAAAAAATATAAAATATTTTATTTTATTGGCTTGAATGACGAAATTAGTAAAGAAGCTTTCTCAATTGCCTTTTTGATATCAGGTTCTTTTGCTTTTGTATCAAATGGCAATTTAACAAGTACACCACCATCTAATATTTTCGAGATTTTGTTATAGTCAGATATGATCTCGCTTTTAGCAGTTAATTTATCAAGTCCTGTAGAGTCCAATTCTAATCCCTGAGAATAAAGATCGCCTTCTAAAACATCCATGATAGAATTTTTACCATATTTTTCACTGTCAAGTGTAACAAATCTTGTTAGATCATCACTATCAACCATAGAAATGGAGACATCAATTCCCATTTCTTGACCTTTTTTATGAGCAATATCAACTGCGGTTTGTAAAACTTTATTCAAAATTTCTTTTCCTTCTTTATCTTCTTTATGTCCAAGTATTTTATGTACTGCTTCTTTTAGTCCAACAAAATTTAGAACTATGGATGTATTATTTTTTTGCATAAATTGTGTTTTTTCTGCTAAGATTGGATTTACGCCACGTCTAATTAGATCGGATACATCTTTTTTACGAGTTGCCATTGCAGCAATTGCAGGTTTCATTAATAACACAAGTCTAGCTCTAAAGTAAGTTTCATCCTTACTTGATTCTAATGCTAAACGTGGAAGGTTAATGGTTAATGATCCTAATTTAATGGATGGTTCAGAAGTTTTATTTGAATTTTTAATTGCATTAGTTGAACACATACCTTTTGAGAATGTTATATTTCCTCCAAGTGATACAGTTTGTGCAAGTATTTCTGAATGATCTATAACTTTTCCTTTTTCATAATCAATAACTAAACCAATTTTTGGTGCAGGAGTTGATTTAACAAAAGTATTGTAAGCTGAAAAAATTGTATTAATTAATTTTTTGTCACCTGAAAGTGGTATTCTGAAAGATAACACTGTTGGGGATTTATCTAAACTAGTAGATGTAGATGACATTGTAAAAACATCAACAAGCATTTTTTCAAGATCATCAGTAGTTTTTGAGAATTTTCCTAGTACAGTGGTTAGATCATCAATTACTATTTCTTGTGATGATTCCTTTGATACTAAATTAAAGATCATTGGCAATAGTTTTCTCAGATCATCAAGTGTTTTTGGTGAAGAGACTCGTGTAACATCAGGACATTTACCTTTTAGATCAATTCCGTCATCAATTAGTTCTTTAAGATTTAGAAATATTGTGTCAGGAATTAGTGACCATAAACCAAGATTAGAAATATGTAATTCTCCAGATAAGTGAGAATCGGCTATATCTTTTGGTAATGTGTTTGTGAGTAAATATTCAGCCAAAGTGTTTTTTCCACTAGTAAAAAGTACGTCTTCAACACCATTTCGGATATTTTCAACATTGGTGAACATTTCTTGAACCTCAAATACAGGCATTCCAAGTCTTGCTAGCTTATTTCGATATTCTTCATGACCGTGCTCTAATAATACATTATTTACCATTTCACGAATTAGTGAGCCTGTAAGATATGTAGTTTGGAATTTGTATATTCTATTTTCTACTTCTTCTGTAATTTTTTGTGATAATTCAAGTGGGAGACTTCCCTCTCTAACTAGTGATTGAATTATTTTATCAGAATTGAACTCTTCAATTGAATCATGTGATGTACGGACATACATTTTTCCACTCTCTATGATAGAACGTTCTTCGATTTGTCTTGCTAGACTAAGAACTAATTTTCCTAGATTTGTTATAGTATAACGTCTTTCAGATTTATTTAATGCAACAAGAGACTGTCTGAGAAGTTTTCTAAGATGATAGGCAAATTTTCCACTCTCTTTTTTTGATTTAAAACCTGCCAATGATTTTAGTTCAGAATAGGTCAAAGGACCTTTAGAGTTTAAGATTCTCAAAATGTCGATTCTGTTTGGGCTAGCCATAACAGAGAAGATCATTCTAACACGTTTTGATGTAGATTGTAAACGACCATCTCCTGAAGAACCGTCGTCTATTTCTAGATCTAGGTCATCATCATCAATGCCAGCATCTACATCCAGATCTAATTCTTCTTCAAAATCTGCGTCCTGCTTCCCCATTGAATTTGTAAAGAAAAAATTAGGTATTAAGGCTTGTTGTCACTAGTACAACAGAGAAAAAAGATCATTTCTCTTCAACATCTAAAGAAAATTCTGACATCGACAGAGTTTGATTGCATGATGGACACTTGTTATTGTAATGCTTTAGAACATCTTTGACAGACTTCAACATTTTCATTGTAGAAATTTTTTCTCCACATTTCCCACAAACAACATCTACTGACATGATAGATCTAATTTTCTACAACAATTAAAAATTGTGAAAAATTTTTTTAATAAATTCACTAAAAATGATTTACAGTTTTTCTAAAACTATTCCGCGTTCGTCAAATCCGATAATTTTTACAGAAGTTCCAATTGGTAAATCTTCAGGGGTTGGTATTTTACCCAAAAAGCCAGATACTCTAATGCCAGAGTCATCTAATTCCATTACAACCCAGGCATATGGAGCCAATTCCTCAAATCCTGCTGGCGGAACAGTCATTATTGTATATGTGATAACCTTTCCAGCTCCATTTAGAATAGAATCTTCAAATCCCTTGTTTCCACATTTTTTACAATAATAAACAGTTGCTAAATGTAGCTCACCACATTTACTGCATTTTCTAGCTAAAACATTACCAGCCTTTGCTGCTTCTATGAATTCAGGTTTTGCAGACAATTTACACACTTTCAAACACGTGAACTGCACAACTTGCTCCAGTTGCACCAAAGTTTTGTGTCAATCCAATTTTTGCATCGTTAACGGTTCTTTCACCAGATTTTCCGGTTAGTTGCTCAAATACTTCAACAACTTGACCAACGCCTGTTGCACCAATTGGATGTCCTTTTGATTTTAAGCCACCAGATGGATTAATAGAAATTGAACCGTTTAGTTTAGTTTCACCGTTTCTTGCAGCTGTTGCGCCTGTACCTTTTTCAAAGAAACCCAAGTCTTCACTGTCAACTACTTCTGCAACCGTAAAGCAATCATGAACTTCAGCAAAGTCAATATCTTTTGCAGTAATTCCAGCCATCTTGTATGCTGCTGCTGCTGCAATTTTTGTACTTGGAATAGTTGTTAATTGTTCACGTCCTTGTAATGCTGCAGGAGAACCTCCACGACCAGAACCAATTACTTTGACATAATCTTTTGAATGCTCTTTAGCAAATTTTTCATTACATAGAATAACAGAACTTGCACCATCAGAGAATGGACAGCAATCATATAATTTTAAAGGACTTGCAACTACTGCAGAATTCATTACATCATCAATACTTATTTTTTTTCTCAAGTGTGCTTTAGGATTTAATACCCCGTTTTCATGATTTTTAACTGCAACTGATGCAAGATCTTCTTCAGTTGCATCAAATTCATTTAGATATGCACGTGCCATTGATGCAAATAAACCAGGAAATGATGCACCTGCTTGGCCTTCATAAAAGAAATCAGAACAATAAGAAAAGTAAGTAGTTGTCCAGTCAGTACCTGTGTGTGTAACTTTTTCAGTACCTGTAACAAGTACTGCATCATAAAATCCTGCTGCAACATTTGCAAATGCTTCTCTAAAAGAAACAGAACCACTGCCACATGCAGATTCAATTGATAATGATGGACATTCAGAAATTCCTAGATTACTCATAACTACAGGACCCAAGTGAACCTGTTTATCTGCTACACCAAATACATTAGAAATGTAACCTGCTTCAATTTCTTTAGGTTCAATTCCTGCACTTTCAATTGCACCAACAGATGCTTGTAAAGTAATATCAGAGATACTATCATCAAGTTTACCATATTTTGTACTACCTCCGCCTAAAACACAAACGCTTTCTCTTTCCACGAAAATTTGCTGACCTAGTCCCTATAAAAATTGATCAAGTAATTTCATAAACTTGAATTAATCTTAAATGATGTGAGAAAAAAGATCCAAGTTTCTGTTACAAAATCAGAAAAACGAAATGTAACAAAGTCAACAAAAAAAATTATAGAAAATTTTAAGATAGAAATTGATCAATATTATGATGAAAAAGGATTTGTTTCATTTTCTGCAAAGAGTAAAAAATACATAATTTTAGGAACGAATTCACCTAAAGAAGGAATTTGTGAGTGTCCAGAGTGTCATACAGGACAACTGTCAGTAATCAAATCAAATGCAACAAAGAAACGATTCATTGGGTGCACGAATTATCAAAACGGATGTAAGGCATCAGCTCCACTGTTACAAAAAGCAATGTTAAAGGTTTTGAAAACTAAATGTCCAGAGTGTCAATGGCCAACTGTAATTTTCAGGTATACAAGAAAACAAGAATGGAGGCGACAATGTGCCAATATGAAATGTAAAACTAGATCTTAAAATCAGAGTAAATGTCTGTTCTTCTATTCTTTAAGAGTGGAAGTTTCTTTCTAATCTCATGCACTTTATCTAGAGAGATGTTAACATATCCAATTCCTTGTCGCTTTTTCATATCAAGTAAGATTCTACCATAAGGATCAACTGCTAAACTTCGTCCAGAATATACATGACCTAAATGATCTGGCGCAATTACATAACATCCATTTTCAATTGCACGTGATTTGTTTAATGTTAACCAGTGTTCTTCTTTCATAGGACCATTTACCCATGCAGATGGTACAACTAAAATTTCTGTACCAGATGATGCCAACGTTCTTGACATTTCAGGAAATCGTAAATCATAACAGATTAGCATTCCCATTTTTCCAACAGAAGTTTTTGTTGGTAATGGAATTTCTGTACCAGATGACATTTTATCAGATTCTTTAAAACCTAAAGCATCGTAAAGATGGATTTTTCTATATTTTCCAGTTACTTCTCCTTTATTGTTTATGATAAATGATGTATCATATACACGGTCTTTTTTTCTACTCTTCTCGTACATTGTACCAACTATACTAATTGAGTTATTTTTTGCAGATTCTGCAACAGCAGATACAAATTCACCGTTAATTGTTTCAGCCTCTTGTGCAACTTGTCTTGCTGTTTGTTTTGATGTAGTGTAAAACATCATGTATTCAGGAAAGGTACACATGTCTGCACCATTTTTTGCTGCTTGTTTTATGTAATCCAAAATTTTTGGAAGATTTTTTTCTTTTTCAGTTGATGCTTTGAATTGAACTAGTGCAATTTTTGACATGATTAATCTAAAAGTTATGAAAATAAAAAGATAGTTTAGAGTTGATCTCCTGCAAGAAACCAGTTCTCTTTTGGGTTTTCGTCAAAGACTATAATCACATGTTCTTTCTTTGTTTTTAGAATCTCAACTGCAGATTCAGTGACAGCCTTTGCAAATTCCTGTTTTTGTTCTTCAGAACGTCCAGGATA
>JABGTD010000044.1 GCA_018647405.1 Nitrososphaerota archaeon
CAATCTCTCCTGAATTGTCATCCGTGATTAGTGTAGTTTTGTTACAGGAAGGACATCTTTGTTCATTAGATGATTTCAACTAAACTTGATATGCGGTTACACCTTAAATCATTTCACACCTAATCTTATGGTTAATTGTATGTCTTTACTCATAACTAATTCTAATTTTTTAGAACAAACAGCGAAACTCTTTATTCATACGTGAAATCAATTTCAATATGGTAACAAAAATACCCAAAGTTGTAGGCATTGAAATTCTTAAAAAAAATGGACTAGATGTCGACAAACTTGTGAAACTTCTCATAACAAATGCATCTGTAGAATTTACTGCTTACTATTACTTTACGAATCTACGAATGCATGCTACAGGAATGGAAGGTGAAGGAATCAAGGGAATAATTGAAGATGCACGTCTTGAGGATCTAAGTCACTTTGAATCTTGTATTGAGAGAATTTTCCAACTAGGTGGAAGTCTTCCAAATGATGCACAAGCATTCATTAAAATGTCTGGGTGTGAATTTTTACAATTACCAAAAAATCCGACTGACATTAAAGGAATTTTAGAAAAATGCCTCAAAGCAGAACAAGGTGCAATTGTTAACTGGAATAAAGTATGTAAAATGACATACAATAAAGATCCTGCAACATATGACATTGCTAAAGATATTTTGATGGAAGAGATTGAACATGAGAGCTGGTTCCTAGAATTATTGTATGGACGACCTTCTGGTCACATGCGACGTAAATTCTCAGGCGAACGTCCTCACACCCAAAAACATTCTAGAGCATTAGGTTAGTCATTTCCCAAAAATATTGGACTAGTGCTTATTTTTTTATCAACATCTAAAATACAATATGCATATTGTGTATTTTTCATTGAAGGGTACATTATACTCTCTTTATCATTACTATGTTTTAGTCCAATCCCGTGACCTAATTCATGTGTCATGATATATTCTACTGTATCAACATGATACAGTTGAAAATTTCCATCACAACCATATCCTCCTAATGCTACTTCGACTACTCCTTTTCCAAGATTGGCATGGCCCAAAACTCCTTCTCCTAAATCTCTAACAACCCATGTTACCCAAAGATTTGCATTTGTTTTTGTTTTTGATGTTACAAAATTAATCTTGATCTTTTTTCCATCATTTGCAGAAAATTCTGCATCTTCCCACATCTTGAATGAGTTCACTAATGTGCTGACATGATCCAATGGTAAGCCTATCGGTTGTTCATTTACATAAACTTTGTATTCTAAATGGTAGACATCATCTATTAAGACATATTCTGGATTTGGGAAATTTTTGTTTCCAATTTCAATTTGCTGATCATAGTTCCATTTTACATAATCTCTCAAGAATTTCTTGATAACATCGTTACTTGGGTTTGGATACTCAATGTATCTTTTTTCTTGATTCACTTCTTTTTCAATTCTGTCTAAATATCTGGAAAATTCCCATTCATTTCTATCTTTTACCTTTTTTTCGTCTTCTGTTAATTCTTGGATATCTGGAATATCAATTATCAACAACCCATTGCCAATCAAAAAATTAACCCCCTTCAAAAATTCTTCATCAGGTATCTGGCCATCTGCCCACCATCCTGCAGTATTTTTTATCCATGCTGGAATTGATTGCACTGTAGATTGTATCTCATCTGAAGATTCTACATTGATAATTCTATTTTCTATCAAAAATTGTAAAGATTTTACAAATTCTTCATCAGGTATCTGGCCATCTGCCCACCATCCTGCAGTATTTTTTATCCATGCTGGAACTGTTTGTGGAATATTCAATGTGAATACTTGTGGTTTTTCAACTTCATTGTAAGGATATTTTTCTACAGTCTTTGTTGCAAATTCATAATAGTTTTGCACAATATGATTTTCTGGAAGTATCTCATATGCTTGTTCAAAATATGTCAATGCTTGTTTATATTCTCCAAAATTTCCAAATCCAACACCTAATCCAATCAATGCTGTCGCATCTTGTGAATCTTGCTGATGTACATTATAAAACTCAAGAATTGAACTTTTATGCCTATCGAGATTACTTAATGCGATTCCTTTCATTAATAATGTTTTTTTGTTTTCAGGAGAAATTTCCAAAATCTCATCATACACCTCAACTGCTTGCCTGTATTCTCCTAACATGAAATGATCATTCGCTTTTTTATACAAATTTGGTAGTTCATACACTCCCTGCGCAAATGAAACACTCATTGTAGGAGATAAAAACAATACAAAAACCGTCCCTGTAATCAATGAAAATTTTATGAAGTTACTACTAATCATATTATTGAGATTTCTTTTTTTTCAAAATTAAATGATTCTACAAAATATACTGTGCCTATTCACACCTGACTCGAAACAACGTCGCCTACAAAAATTTTCTTCATTTCTTTGGCTGTTTTCAACTTTAATGCTCCGTCATTATCAATCCCGTGAGAGATTCCTGAAATCTCTCCATTTGAAGTATTGATGGTAATTTTTTTACCTATTCTATCTGCTCTTTTTGTCCATTCTTTTACAATTTTTGATTTCTCTCCTTTGTTTAATTGCAACAGAACCTTTTCAAATTGTAATAGAAACTCTCTGAGAAGCACAGCTGGGGCTGTAATATCATCTTTTTCTCGAAGTGAATCTAAGCCATAAAAATTTGGACTCTTTGATAATCTTTTTTCCAGCTTTTTTACATCTACATCAAAATTAATCCCAATTCCTAATACTAAATAATCAATATTGTTTGCCTGAAATGATGCATTCACTAACATGCCTGCAACTTTTTTACCATTCATCATAATATCATTTGGCCATTTTACTTGAGTTTCTACTCCCAATATCGATTTGATTGATTTTGATAATGCTACTGCTCCTGCAATTGGAACTAGAGTTGAACTTGAGACGTCAAATTTTGGATGAATAATTAAAGAAAACCATATCCCTCCTTTTGGAGATGCCCATATCCTATCAAGACGGCCTCTCCCAGATGTCTGTTTTTCGGCAATAATGATTGTACCATCTTCTTTTTTATCTGATGCAATTTGCTGTGCAAAATTTTGTGTGGAATCAATTTCTTCAAAATAATATACTCTTTTTCCAATTACTTTGGTCTTAAGTTCCCGTGTGATTTCCCAAGGAAGTAATTTTTCAGTATCACTTACCAATCTGTAGCCTAATTTTTGTTTTGATTCTATCTTGTATCCAAGTGTTTGAATTTTTTTTATATGTTTCCATACTGCAACTCTGCTAATTTTTAAAACATCACTAAGATCTTGACCGGACAAATATTCAGAATCATGTGTTTGAAAAAAAGACAGTACTTTCACTAATCCAATATTATCGAACGATGTGTATGACATTAGAAACCTATGTCGATGTCAAACCCTCCATCGTCTCCAAGGTCGGACTCACCCGTATTTCCTACGTCCTCATCTATTCCTTGCATGTCTTCAGCTGGAATGAAACTCCCCATACTTGTACCAATCATACTAAACATCATACTAAACATCATCATATCTACTATTCCAAACATCATCATTGAAGGCAAAAATGATTTGTCTTCCTTTAATTTCTGTTCTAACTCTTGTCTGTTTCCTGATTTATAGGAGTTCTCTAATCGATTCCATTTTTCTTGTAAAATTTTTAATTGACGTTCAAACTCTCTAATTCCATCTTCAGTTGGTTTTATCTCGATTTTTACCCCTCGCCATCCTTTCTTCTCTGTTACTATAATCCATCCTGAATTCTCTAATCTTTGTAAAATTGATTCTAATTCTTTTGGTTCTACTCTAGCTTCTCGAGAAATTTTTTCAAAATTAAAAATTCTATGATTAATAATTCCTAAAACAACTGTTTCTTTATTCTCCTCATTCATGATATTTCATTTCAAATTATTGCCTAAAAAGTAATTGAATTTTATATTATGACGCTGTAGTTTGTTTATGATTGAAACCAAGATTATTCCCATATTTCCATTAGATCTAGTCTTGTTTCCTAATCAGGATCTGCCATTGCGAATCTTTGAGCCTCGATATAAGCAAATGGTTGATGATTGCATGCTAGGGGAAAAAGAATTTGGAATTTGTCTTGGACATGATAGTGACACTTTATCAAATTGGCAGGCACCATATAATGTTGGCACAATTGCAAAAATCATTGACTGTAAAGATGTAGACTCCACAAGCGGTCATCTATTTTTAAATGTTAGAGGTCATAGAAAATTTCGAATCATTCGTTTGATTTCCCCATCACTTGAAAAAACCAAAGATTACGATCCCTTCACAGTACAGGGAACAAGATCCATTGAACAACTTCATCATAATGATGGTATTGAAAAAAAAATGTACATACAAGCTGAAATTGAAATAATTTCTGACATTGATTCATCAATATCTCTAACTCAATGGGAAAATTTAGTAGAATTGTGGAAAAATAATATAAAAAAAAGTGTAGGCAATCCTGAATTAACATCTCATCAACTAGATCATGTTTTGGAACAGTATTATCTAAAAACTGAAACTCCTACAATGGAGTATGTTTATTCACTATGTGCATTGGTCTCTCAGACCCCCTTTGATCTACAACCAATCTTGGAATGTACAAATATGGAAGAATTACTCCAAAAATCAATAAAACTACTGGAATCTGACATAAACTCTGAGTAAATTCAAACCTAAAGTTCATAAGCGATGAAAAACTATGAGCTAAAATTCGGAAACATAACATGGAAAAATTTGGAACATTAGAATTCGTATTGGATCGTTATTCTGGAACCTGGTGCTGGAAGATTTCTGGAAATCGTGCAGTGAACATGGTCTCAAAATTAATTCCGCGTGGATGGTATGGTGATAAACCTGATGAAGTCATTGTATCTGACAATGATGAAAATACCAAAAAATTAAAAATGATCGACGATCGCTATTCCTTTGAAATTTTATCAAACTCCGTTTGGAAACGAAAAATTGCCCCACTAACAATCAAAAAAATACGTGTGCCAAAAATTGAAAAACTACAACAAGCTACACCTAGCAAACAATTCCGTGGAACTTTACTTGACTTTCAAAGAGAAGGTCTGGACTTTTTAATCAAATCAAGTGGGAATGCATTGCTTGCAGATGAGATGGGTCTTGGAAAAACTGTCCAAACACTTGCATACATATCAAAAGAGAAAAACGCATTTCCTGCACTAATTATTGCCCCACTTGTTACTTTGACAAACTGGCAAAGAGAGATTGAAAAATTCCTAAAGAAAAAAGGAAAAAATGGTAAAATAATTGAAAATGAGGTTCCATCTAGTACAATGATTCGAAATGGAAAACTTGCTGACATTGGAAAATATGATTTTTACATTATTAACTATGAACTATTACATAAACGACTTCCTGATTTACTAAAACTTGGAATTCGTTCTGTTGTTTGTGACGAGGTACAACATCTCAGGTCTAAGACCACTCAAAAATATGCAGCAGTCAAAACATTGGCAGCACTTGAAAGTATAAAGTATAGGGTTGGTTTATCTGGCACTCCAATCTACAATCGCGGTTCTGAGATATGGCCAATCGTCGATATTCTAAAACCTGGTTTACTTGGAAGCTTTAAGGAATTTTGTGAATACTTTTGTTATGTAAATGAAAAAGGAAAAGCAATTGTACTTGAAAACAAACGTGATACACTACGCAATCAATTAACTAAACATGTAATGTTGAGACGAAAAAAATCTGATGTCCTAAAAGAACTAAAAGATAAGGTTCGTTATCCTGAAATGATTCATGCTGATGAAAAATTCTACAAGGCTGAATTAAGTAAAATTTGGAAGAAGCTTGAAGAAGAACAAAAATATGCAGAATCTGCATTTGATAAATCTGCATCATATCATCGTGCAATAGAAAGTGAAAGACAGGCAGCAGGTCTTGCAAAACTTGCACATGTTACAAACTTTGTAACAAACATCATGGAGATCGAAGAAAGTGTGGTTGTGTTTTGTCATCACAAGGCAATTCATAATTTACTTCATCATAGTTTGGCTAATTATGACCCTGCATCAATAATTGGAGGTCAAACCGATACAGTTAGACAACGTGAAATTGATAGATTTCAAAAAGGTCAGACAAAACTAATGGTTGCAGGACTGCGAGCCGGAAACGTTGGAATTAATCTTACAACTGCAAAATATGTTATTTTTGCTGAGCTTGACTGGAGTCCTGCAATTCACCGTCAAGCCGAAGATCGTTTACACAGAATTGGTCAGAAAAATACTGTCTTTGCATACTATCTGGTAGGAAAAGGAACTCTTGATGAACATGTTGCAGAGATTCTAGTTGATAAAAGCTATGAGATTGACACTATACTTGACAAGCAAGGTGAATCATTTGAAAACAAAGAAAAGGCAAAGATGATTCTTGCCCAAATTCATGACAAGATTGGAACCAAATTATAACCTCAATATTTTTTAGTTTAAAATTTTTAGAAGAAATATGGACTTTATGTTAGAAGAAGAAATGATTGATCTTTTGACATTTTGTTTACAAAATCCTAATTCTGATGAAGTAGAATCCAAAAAATCTCGATTCATACAAGTTGGAAAAGAAATCTTTGATAATGGAGGAGTTGACGCAATGGAAAACTTCTTTTTTGCAGTAGAAAATAGAATTGAAGGTGAAATTGAAAAATCTCCAAAACCATTTCGTTCACTATGGAATGGTTTGTCTGATGAATGGAAATATCCATAGGAAAATTTACTAAAAAAGATTATTTGATGTTCAGTTATGCTTTGCCTATTCTGAACATCGAAATGCCGCATGTTGGGCATGTACCTTTTGTTGCTGGTTTACCATTTTTCATAGTTACAGCTTGGGTACTATTCATTTCTCTTTTGTCTCTGCATTTTACGCAGTAACCTATTACCATGTACTTTTAACTGATCTCTCTTATTAGCAAAAACCTGTTAATTTTTTTCAACACTTTTAGTTACTTTCTCCGATAATTTTTAGGAATAAATCAAATAGTTTACGTTATATCTAATTCTCTAGTGAATTTTCTTATGAAAAAGATTATTTTTGGAATTACCTTTTTTGTCTTACTTTTTCCTATTGCTCATGTATTCGCTGATGACTTGACACTTAACATTGATAAGACAATTTATGAAAAATCTGATTTTATTTCTGTATGGGGGTCCACCTCCCTTGACTCTGTTTTTATCTCTGTAAAAGATCCTGATGGAAATAATGTCTGGAATGAAAGCCTAAACTCTGATAACGAAAATAAATTCTCCACTTTGATAATTGCAGGAATTGGCGGATGGACAAAAAGTGGAAATTATCTGGTAGTGGCTGAATCTGGTAATTATGTGGCTTCTACAAAATTTTTCTACGATTCAGGCGCACAAGTAAATCCTCCTTCTGCAGTATCTGATTATTATGTTAGTCAAGAAGATCTATATCTCACATTTACCATTGCAGTAATCATTGTTGCAGGAATTTTCATTTATCTTGCAAGACATATCATACTACGAAAAAAAACAAGTTATGATGATGCTAAATTAGATTCTAAAAAGAATCGTGATTATGAAAAATACCACTCTGAATGGTCAGAAGAAGAAATTTTTGGTTCACACAAATCAACTACTGATGCAAAAGAATTTCGTGAAATGTATAATGATAATTCCTTACCAAACTATTATCTTGTATTGGGGTTGACAAATGATTCATCTCAATTAGAAATTAAAAATCAATACAGAAAACTCGCAAAACAATATCATCCTGATAGAAACAAGGATTCTTCAGAAGAAAAAATGGCTCAAATTAATAAAGCATATGAAATTTTGTCTGACAAAAAACTTAGAGCAGAATATGACAAGTTTTGCAAATTATTGTGACTCTATAATCACATCTTTTAGTGTTAGATAAAGAATAACTTTAGATACATTTTGCATGCTGTTTGTAAGATTTGTTACAAGAGAAATTTTTTGTCCATCTTTATTATCTCCTTGTAACGTTATATCTAGAAAATCTTTGTTTGGTCCAAGCATGGCCTTTGAGAGATGCTTTGATACACTTGTATCTCGAATAGTTGCTTGTACCTTCAACTCTTTCAATTCTGCAAAATACACCCCTCCTCTTGTTGTAGGCTCTGTGATTGGGTTTTCTGTCTGAAAAACCTTAATTTCATTCACTGCAAAAGAATTTTCTCCAATTAGCATCCTAAAATTCGAGCTGTTTTTGTGTACTATTTCTTGCAATTCTTTTTCATTCATTACCTATTTGAAAAAATTAAAAAATATATGTCAATACAATTGTAGTTAGATATGGCAGAATCTATATCAAAAGACCAACTAAGACAAGAACAAGACCAATTTGTTATAATTGATGTCAGAGAACCAGATGAGATTGCAAATGGGGCAATTGAAAACTCTCAGAATATGCCTTTAGGACTTGCTATAAGAAATGCAAAAAAAGGCCAAATCGATGACCTCAAAGATAAGAAAATCTGTGTTTACTGTGCATCTGGTTACCGTGGAAACATTGCAGCTGATGAATTAGTAAAGGCTGGATTTTCTGTAGTAAATCTCGAAGGCGGTTACATGGCATGGGCTCAATAATTGAGTTCTAATACAATTAGAAAGGCACAAAAACTTGTTGATAATGGAGGAGTTATAAAAATCGAAGATGATCTTTTTCAAGTAAAATCTACAAGTGATCCTTCTAAATCTTATTTTGTAACTCATGATTCTTGTGAATGCCCTGGCTTCAAAAATTTCTATAAATTTCATCATGGAAAAGGTTTGAAAGCAAATTGCTCTCATTTGGAGGCAATTCGTATATTTCTAAAAGAAAATAAATAAAAAATGCTGATTGATTGAATCAGATTGTTTATATATACATATTCGGTACTTCTACCAGTGATTAACTCAAAACACACACTGACAATTTTGGCAAGCATAATGCTAGTCGCAGGTATGCCTTTGGCATTTGCAGATATGCATGGTGATGGCTTGACAATTGAAGCAGATGCAGTTGAGGGTTCAACAACAATCACCATCACAGGACACGCTACCTCAAGTAACGTTCCTGTAACAATCATGGTAATTGCTCCAAATGGAAACGTTGTTTCTATTGATCAAATCAACCCTGATTCTGATGGCTCATTCACTTCAACAATCGGTGTTGGTGGTCCAATGTGGAAACAAGACGGCGAGTATTCAATTACCGCACAACAAGGTTCTAACAATATGAACAAATCAACCGTTGAAGTAGAAGTTGCTGATGGTGCAGTAGTTCCAGAATTTGGTACAATCGCATCTTTGGTACTTGTTGTTGCAATTTCTTCAATCGTAGTACTATCTGCAAAAGGCAGACTTAGCTTCACACCACGAATCTAACTGTCCACTTTTCTTATTTTCTTATTTTTCTTTA
This sequence comes from Nitrososphaerota archaeon, assembly GCA_018647405.1. Taxonomy (GTDB): domain Archaea; phylum Thermoproteota; class Nitrososphaeria; order Nitrososphaerales; family Nitrosopumilaceae; genus Nitrosopelagicus. Next base: position 9,418 of record JABGTD010000044.1, read on the forward strand.
GTACTATCTATAGACTTGTTAAACTTCTTAAGACGCATGTTTCTTCAAACAATATAGTTGGATGTCGAAAAATTTCAAGATGATGTTTACTCTATAACTGAACTCTTGTCTGAGCATTTGCCTCCTGAATTAACTCCTAAATTGAATTTTGTTAGACAAACTCTAATTGAATTCTACAAAAAAAATCTTGTAAAGATTAATCACTCTATTCTTGAATTAATCTGTGCAGCCGAGCTAATCTCTCATGGATTTTCAGTAGACGTTGAAAAATCAGTCTCAGATATTTTGGTATGTGATTTATTTGGAAAAAAAGGTGATGGAACCTCTATAATTGAGATTGAAACTGGTTTTACTCCTCCTGAACATGCCTTAGATACCGTAGATTACTATGTGGCAAGAATTGTCAGTAAGATTGCAAGATATAGTAAATACTGCGGAAAGTTCTCCCTTGCAACTCCTGTAGTGAACATTTTGCCTATATCTGACATATTTTTGCTTTCACCAAATGCACGAAAACCTGAAGATGTAATGAAACTAAAAAAACTCTGTGACCGATTTTACAAAAACCCTCAGATTAAATTAGAAGATATTCAAAACGCTCACATTCATTCCATCTATTTGATAAACACCGATAAAGGATTTGCCAAAGAAATGGATCCTGAGATGTATCTTCAATTAACAAAACAATTGATGTCACAAAGTGAAATCGATCTTTAGTTACACAAATTTGATCCTTGAAACTCTTAATTTCTCATAAGGTTTAATACCTGACTATCTAGGATGATTGCCATATGACTAAATACAAGTCCACAGCTGAAGTGATGAAAATTATCAGTGATAAAGATAAGATCAGAAACTTTGGTGTCATTGCACACGTAGACCACGGAAAAACCACTATGAGTGATAGTCTTTTGGCACACTCTGGAATTATCTCGCCATCAACTGCTGGAAGTGCATTAGCAATGGATTCAATGAAAGCAGAACAAGAAAGAGGAATCACAATTGTTCAAGCTAATGTCACATTACACTATCAAGAAGATGGCAATGATTATGTCATCAACATGATTGATACTCCTGGACATGTAGACTTTTCTGGTCGTGTAATCCGAAGTCTTAGAGCAATTGACGGTGCTGTTGTTGTTTGTGATGCAGTAGAGGGGATAATGACTCAAACAGAAACTGTAACTAGAATGTCACTCGAGGAAAGAGTTAGACCTGTTTTGTATATTAATAAAATTGATCGGCTTATCAAAGAATTGAGATTAACTCCTGAAAAAATGCAAGAAACACTTGCAAATGTTGTTCAAAATTTTAATGAATTAATCGATACTTATGCTGAAGATGAATACAAGGAAAAATGGAAAGTATCAATTCAGGATGGAAGTGTAACATTTGGTTCTGCAAAGGACAGATGGGCAATTAATGTAGATATTATGAAGAAAAAGGGTGTTACCTTCAAAGATGTGATTGATGCATATTCAGATTCTGGCAAAGTTGAGGATTTAGTAGAAAAAGCGCCTCTGGCAGAAGGTGTTCTTGGAATGGTAGTTAAACATCATCCGCCACCACATACTGCACAAAAGTATAGAATTCCAAAAATTTGGAAAGGTGACTTGGAATCTGATACAGGTAAAGCACTTCTTGCATGTGATGATAATGGCCCTACAATTATGATGTGTGTTAACATGACAATTGATCCTGCAGCTGGCCCTGTAGCGATTGGAAGATTATTTTCTGGAACCATAAAAGATGGTCAAACAATTAACATTATTGATACAAAACGTGAAGGTCGTGTACAATCTGTAAACTTTTTCATGTCAAATATAAGAGAACAAGTAGGTCAATTGGGCGCCGGAAACATTCCTGCATTACTTGGATTAACTGATGTTCGTGCAGGTCAAACTCTTTCTACAGTAAAAGGTATTCCTGTGTTCGAAGCATCAAAATATGTTTCAGAACCTGTTGTACAAATGGCAATTGAACCAAAACATCCAAAAGACTTGCCAAAACTTGTAGAAGTTCTACGAAAACTAACAATTGAAGATCCAAACCTTGTAATCAAAATTGATGAAGAAAGTGGTGAAACTATCATGGCAGGAATGGGGGTATTGCACCTTGATGTTGCAGTTAACTTGATCAAAGATGCAAAAGTTGAGATTATAACTTCTGAACCATTAATCAACTACAGAGAAACAATTAACGGTGGCTGTGAACCTGTCATGGCAAAATCTCCAAACCGTCACAATAAAATTTTCATGAAAGTAGAACCACTAGAGCCTGAAATTGCTGAGATGTGTAGAAATGGGACATTAAGTGAAATGAAAGATAAAAAAGAGACTGCTCAAATATTACGTGATAAAGGCTGGGAACCAGATGTTGCAAAGAAGGTTATGAGATTTGATTCTCGTGGAAACGTTATGATTAATGGTACAAGAGGTGTTCAATTTGTAGATGAATCTACTGATTCGTTACTATCTGGATTTGATGAAGTAATGAGTGAAGGCGGTTTAACAAAAGAACAGGTACGAAACTGTAAATTCACATTTACACACTTTGTTCCTCACGAAGACACTGCTCACAGAGGCTTGTCACAAATTGGTCCTGCATCAAGACGTGCATGCCTTGCAGCATTTTTGTCTGCAGAGCCTGTATTATTAGAACCAATGCTTGCAATTGAGGTACGCGTTCCAACTGATCTTATTGGAAATGTTTCATCTGTATTGCAAGGAAAACGTGGTAAAGTTTTGGACATGCAACAAAAAGGTGCAACAAGTATTGTAATTGGCGAGGTTCCTGCAGTTGAAACATTTGACATCTCTGAGAAAATGCGTGGTCAAACAGCTGGTAAGGCAATGTGGAATACACACTTCAAAGCATGGACACCTGTGCCAAAATCAATTGCTGCAACTCTAACTGAAGATATACGAAAAAGAAAAGGCTTAAGCCCAAATCCTCCGGAACCAACTGAATTTATCGATAGAGACTAATGGTCAAAATCGAAACCTTTGATGCAACTACCTTCTGGAATAAATCATATGCACATCAACGTGGCAAATTACTAAAACGTGTTCAAGTGCCTGATGATCAAATTAAAATTTTGGTAAACAAACCATATTTGGAGCTTCCTGCACCGCTTAGATATGAAATAGAAACAAGTGGAATTAAAAAAACTGAGTTAACATAGGCTTAATCAAATAAATAGAAAAACAATAATTGTGTTTTATACATGAAAACTGGTCTTTTTATTATTATTGTATTAATCTCTGGATGCTTTGCAGGTTTAGTACATGGCGGTCTTAATCTCATTCTTGTTGAACCATATCTTGATCAAGCAATTAGTATAGAAAATCAAACATTATTTGCAACCGGTGAAGAAGAGGATACTACTTCATTCTGGGTTGAATACAACTCGTATCGTGTATGGCAAAAAGGTGGACAAGTTTTAGCTGGTGCAATACTTGGAACTTCAATTGCAGCATTAGTGGGGATTGTATTTCTTTTTGTGAGAAAAAGTCTTCCCGAAGGAAACAATGTCAAAAAAACGTTAATTCTATCAGGGTTAATGTGGTTTACAATCTTTGTAATTCCATTTCTAAAATATCCTGCCAATCCTCCAACTGTGGGTGATGCCGAAACTGTCGTAATGAGAGGAATCTTATTTTTATCGTTCATTGCAATCTCTGGATTAGGGGCTGTTGCATTTTATCAAGTCTACAAGAAACTACAAAATAAAAAATTTCTTGCATTTGTAGGATATGCTGTATTTATTGGTGTAGCATTCTTTTTAATGCCAGAAAACCCGGATGAGATTACCGCACCTATGGATCTAGTTGAAGGATTTAGAGGTGCATCGTTTGTAGCTGTATCTGTTTATTGGTTAACACTCGGACTAATTCTTGGCGGATTTGTTGAAAAACTTCAAGAGCGACTTAATCTAAATAGATAATAATTTGAACGATCGAAACACTGGATATCCATAAATTATCTGAAATTATATCAAAAGTAATGAAGGCAATATGGAATGATACAATAATTGCAGAAAGCAGTGATACCGTTGTAATTGAAGGGAATCATTATTTTCCACCTGATTCGATAAAAAATGAATTTTTCAAAAAAACTGATACTAGTACGTCATGCCCATGGAAAGGTATGGCAAGTTATTATTCTGTCATCGTAAATGGGAAAACAAATATCGACTGTGCATGGTATTATCCTGTTCCTAGTAAAGAAGCTGAAAAAATTAAAGATATGATTGCTTTTTGGAATGGTGTACAAGTAATCTAAATAGTAGTTTATGATGGATTCCTTATGGTAGGTCCACAAGATGGAGGATTTGGCTTTGATCAATCAAAAAAATACACAAGTGTAGATAATTTAGAAAAAATTTGTGTTCAATGTCAGGCAGGACAACACAAAAAATGTCTTTTCAAATCAAAAGAAGAGCCGAGTTGTGATTGTGAACATTGTCTAATTTATGGCTAGAATTAGTTTCAGCTTAGAAAAATAACCTTTAATCATAACTATTTCTATAAAATTAAAATGGAAAAAACTCCTAATGACTCAAAAGCTGAAGTAATTATCAGAATGTTTCCTTCAGATGCAAACCCTGCTGGAAATGTCTTTGGTGGTGCAATTTTAAAGCATATAGACATGGTTGCAGGAATTGTTGCACAACGTTATAGTCAAACAAACGCGGTAACTGTTAGTATGGATAAGATAAGTTTCTTGAAACCTGTATTTGTTGGAAATGTTCTATTTGTAAACGCACGTGTAAACTATGTTCAAAAATCATCTATGGAGATTGAAGTAAATGTTGAAGCTGAAGATATTGCAAAGGGAACACGTGTTCATACTGGTAATGCATATGTAACATTTGTTGCATTAGACGATAACGGAAAACCAACTCCAGTTCCAACATTACATATTGACAATTCTGAGGATCAAAAGCGTTTTGATGAAGGAAAATTTCGTATGGAAAGACGATTGAAACAACGAGAAAATTAGCTATCGCTCACACAACTTATAGATATTCTAAGCGCTGAATGGATTATTATGGTAAAAAGCAATTATGAAATTTTAGGTGTACCTGAAGATGCATCACGAAATGAAATCCGTAGTGCATTTAGAAATCTTGCATTAACACACCATGCTGATAGAGGTGGTCAAGATGAAGAATTTATTATAATTAAACAAGCATTTGAGGATCTTAAGGCAGGAAAAAAATTTCCTGACTCGCTTGATGAGAAAAAACGTAAATCAAAATTCTTTTGGGGTACAGATGAAGAACAACGTCTTCGTCATAACACATTATTATCTAATGATGTTGCACAAGAAATCAAAGTTGCACAAGAATGGATTGATGCATTAAGTAGAACTAACGCAGATGGAATTAGATTATTTGGTTCAAATGAATTGGGACAAATAGAACTTGAAAGAAAACATACTGGTGCTTTATCAATCAAAGGAAAATTTTGGGCTGGAAAAATTTCTTATGTAAATCATGTGTTCATGTGGGGGAGCATGACAAGTCCATATTTTTCAGATAACGATGATTCAAAAACTCTAATTCATCTTACTAATGGAACCTTCAAGTTAATGGAGCCTTTAGAAAATGGTTACAATATTGAAAATGGTTCTCATATTATAGTAGATCATGGTGATATTATTTGTGGTAATGTTAATGGAATACGACAACAGGTACCACATCCAACTGGTCGTGTTGGTATGTCCGTAACCAACGAACATTTTACTAAATTGGAAGCACCAAATGGGAAAATTATTGCAGGTGATGTTCGTGAAACTGTTTTGTTAGATGCTGAAGAAGTTTTAGTGCTCAATCTTGTTGATAACATAATTGTAAAAGGAAAGAAAATCTTTGTTTTTGGTTCTAAGGTTAGCTATGATGTATTTTTTGAGTTAAAGGAAGGTGGTGTAATCCGTTTCTATGACAAAGGTTCTGGGTTTGATATTAGTGATGATGCAATATTAAAACTTGAAAATGGAAAGGAATTTTTCCTAGATGATCTTAAAACTAAAAAACTAATTGGATTTGGTGGACGTGATATGACATATGAATTTCTAGATAAATTGGAAGAAAGTAGTGGTGTGATTCCGTCTAATTGGACATCTAAACTGTCTGGCTTGTTTAAGAAAAAATAACTACTTTTTAATTCCCAGTGCTCTATTTTTCAATCTTAGTTGAGTACTTCTACATTTTCTGCATCTTGTAGCACTAATATCTAATCTTGCACCGCATGAAATACAAATTTTCATATGTAGTCTTGCTTTTTGTGCAATCTGTTTCTTTAGTGGATCTGCAACTGGCATAGTAATTACTAAAAAATGTGTTATTTATTCTATTAGCTATTCATTTTTCCCGCTAAGAGCACTGCAACTTCGCCTGGTCTCTTTGCAACTGGAATGTTTGCCTTTGCAAACATGGATATTTTTGATTCTGCAGAGCCATAATTTCCCATGACTATGGCTCCTGCATGTCCCATACGCTTTTCTTTTGGTGCTTGGCGTCCTGCAATGTATCCGACAATTGGTTTACTAAAGCCTGTATCAATAATGTGTTGAGCCAAAATCTCTTCTGAATCTCCTCCAATTTCTCCAACTATCACCATAGCCTCAAGTTCTGGGTCATCTTTTACCATGTCAAATGCATCAATCATTCTTGTTCCATTTACTGGGTCTCCGCCAATTCCTATTGTGATATTTTGACCAAATCCTGCACTAGTCAGATTATTTGAAATCTCATAAAGTAGCGTTCCGCTTTTTGATAATACTGCAACTTTTCCTGTTGAAAATGGAGTGGCAGGCATAATCCCTACTTTGATTAATCCTGGAACAATCACTCCTGGTGTATTAGGTCCAATAATTATCGCATCCTTTTTCTTTGCTAATTCAATTGCCTCCATAGCATCTCTAATTGGAACGTGCTCAGGAATTGCTACTAATAGTTTAATTCCTGATTCTAGAGCATCTTTTGCTGCTCCAAGGAAAAATTTCGCTGGAACAAAAACTATTGAAATCTCTGCTCCTGTTGCTTCTACTGCTTCTTTCACTGACTCGTAAATTGGAACTTTGTCTTCAAATATCTGTCCTCCCTTTCCTGGTGTAACCCCTGCAACAATGTTTGTACCGTAATCTAACATTAATTTTGCATGGGTTGAACCATATTTACCAGTAATTCCTTGAACAATTACCTTTTTCTTTTGATAATTTCCATCTGCATCTTTTTGTCCACGAAGAATCTCATAAATGTCTGTCATTTGTTTGCCTCCATTACTACACCATTAATTGCATCCTCAATTGAATCAAACATTTTGGTTTTCGTATCTTTTAGCATTTCTTTTGCTTTCTCTGATTCAGTACCCATGAGTCTTGCAAAAACTGGTATGTCGATTAAATTATTATTATATGCTTGAATAAAAGCCTCTGCAACAGTTGTGGTCTTTACAATTCCACCATAAAGATTTACTAAAATACCTTTGACTCTTTTCATTTTACTAATCAGTGTTAATGCTTCGTATACAGTTTCTGTTGTTGCCCCGCCACCTACGTCAAGAAATGTGGCTGGTTTACCACCATTATCTGAAACAAGATCAAACGTTGACATTACTAATCCTGCGCCATTTCCTATCACCGCAATGTTTCCTTCAAGCTCAACAAGTGAAAACCCACTTTTCTCTGCTTGTTTTTCTAATTCTGATTTTTCCTGATATTTTTGCAATTCATCATGCCTAAAATTTGAACTGTCATCTGTCATCACTTTTCCATCAAGTGCAATTAATGTGCCATCTTTTAGAATTGCAAGTGGATTGATCTCTGCCAACTCTGCTTCTTTTTCAATAGTCAATTTTGATAATCTTTGTAACATATCTACAAATTGTTCCTCCTGTGAATCTTTTAATCCAATCTCATTTGCAACCTCTTTTGCTGTTTGAGTATCTACGTCTCCTAATCCAACTTCACGAATTGTTTGATTTTTCACTGACTCAATTTCAACTCCCCCTTCTGATGACGCTATAATTGTATAGCATCTTTTACTTCTATTCAGAAAAAGAGATAGATACAGTTCTTTTTCAATATCTGCCATTTTCTCAAGTAAAATTGCACGTGTTTTTTCACCTTTGATTGACATATTTAGTAATTGAGGATATTTGAGTTCAAATTCATCATCACTACTACATTTTTGAATTCCTCCTGCTTTTCCTCTTCCACCTACAGGTACCTGAACTTTGATGACAAATGGATATCCTAATTCTTTAGCATCTTTTCTTCCTTTTTTGATATCTTTTGAGGAAATACTGGGTGGAGTTTTAATGCCAAATTCTTTAAAAAGTTCTTTTGCTTGATACTCTAAAAGTCGCATGAATTTTATCTAAAAATGGACTTTATATTCTTATTAGCTATTCGAATTTGTCTTCTAACAAATCCACTACTTGTCCAAAAAGGTCTTTACTCTTTTTTAAGAGTCTGTTTGGAAACTCCTCAGTTGAAAATACAATCTGCTGTTTAATCTCTGGAATTACCATTCCACCTGAAACAATTACTTGTTCAATAACATGTTCTCGAGTCAATGTACATACAATTTCTTCAAAAACATCATCTTTTTCTTCTAAAGTTTCTCTATACAAAACAATTGGTGTGTTTGTCTGACTAATGAAATTTGTAGCCTTTATCATTAATTCCTGCAAATGGTGTACCGACCATGTATCGAGACTGATCTGTTTAACCATGCCATATTATGGCGAATTTATTATTTAAGCCCAGCAGGTACTTGTTAACTCGACAAATAGTCAAGCTTTTGTAAATTTACTCGACTGCGATCTTTATTTTGAGGCCATCAATATCCTCATCTTTATAATTTTTACATGATTCTGTAAAATCTACATTTTTGACTCTTACCAGAAATGCTATATCTTCAGTCTTATCTTTAATCAAATCAAGTGATTCTTGATCCAATTCTAAAATTGATGCTTTTTCTAAAATATCAGTAGGATTGAATCCTTTTTCTTTTCTCAAAGTTTGAATACGTCTTGCCAAATCTTTAATCAATCCTTTTGCCATCATCTCGTTATCTCTTTCTAATGAAATAATTACAATTAGATTCTGTCTTTTTGCAAATTGATATTTTTCATTAACCTCAAAGTCCACTATGAAATCTTCTTTATCTAATACGACTGAGTTATCTCCAATTTGGAATGTATAACTATTACTATTTTTTAATTCATTGATGATTAATTCTGGATCTGTTTCTGCAAATATTTTCAATAGTTTTCCCATGTCTTGTTTTGCTTTTGGACCTATTGCGCTTCTTTCTAACTCTATTTTAGGCAGAACTGGTAATCCATTTTGTTTTAGTTCTAAATATTGCTCTATTCCTTCAGAATTATCAATCTCAAAAATTTCATAATTTTGTATATTCATTTGTGATTTTACAAGTTCTGAAAGTGATTCTAAGACTTGTTTTTCTCCTTTGTTTAAACAAATTAACGCTTGATTTAATGGCCATCTTCTCTTTAGCTTACCTTTCATTCTTGCAGCAGACGTTACCGAAACTGTTTCTTTTAACAAATCAAATGATGTTTCAACTTTTTCATCAATCAATGATGAATCAACTTTAGGCCATGATTCAAGTAAAATATTTTCTTTTCTAGGAAATATTGTTCTATACAAGTATTGAGATGTAAATGGTGCAAATGGATGAATCAATATGTTGATTGTTTTCAAAGTTTTAGCAAGAATTGCATAAATCGTAAAACGTCTATCTTTTTTTGAATCATCCTCGTCCCATAATTCAGATTTGATGATTGGAATGTAGATCTGACTAAGAGAGTTTATCAAAAAGTCTTCAATAGCTTTTGCAGATTCATGAAATCTACATGAATCATTTGTTTCGGTAGTTCGTTCTATCATTCTTTGGAGTTTTGATAGTAACCATACATCTGGTGGTGTTAGTAATTCTTTTTTCTTTGCCCATTCGATGGTAGATTCTTCTAAATTGAATTTGTCATATTCACTATTTTGTTTGTAAAATGTATGTAGGTGATATAATGTACTAATTACTTGATATGGTCTTGACATTAATTCTTTGGTGCTAAAGTTTAATGGTTCAATAGGACTTGCTTTCCACATGAAATAAAATCGTACAAGATCTACTGGATATTTTTCCAAAAGTTCTTTTGCTTCTAAAACATTTCCTTTACTTTTACTCATTTTATTTCCGTTTTCATCTAAAACATGTCCTTGAAACAAAAATGATTTGTAAGGTGAAACTGATGCGTTGTTATATATCACATTTTCAATTAAAAGTGTGTATGCCCATCCTCTAGTCTGATCAATACCTTCAGTAAAAAATGGTGCTGGAATTTTTTCTTTGTATGTAGACTCGTCTAAAGATGCAATCGGTGCAGAACCACTATTATGCCATGTATCGAGAACAAATTCTTCTCTTTGCATGATTGCATCACATTTCTTACACTTTACTTTGATTTTGTCAATCCATGGTCTATGTAATTCAAAGTTCTCACCATCTGGCAATTCTATTGCGGATTCAATAATTTCTTTTCTTGAAAATAATCTTTCCATATTTCCACACTCATCACATTTCCAAATTGGTATTGGGCATCCCCAAAATCTTTCTCGTGATATACACCATGGGTGTTTTTCTTTAATAATTTCTAAGAATCTATTTTTTGGTTGATCAAAAAAGTACTCTACATCTTCTGCTGCTTTGATAGCTTTGTCTCCAAGCTTGTCAAGCATATAGAAATATTCTCGACGAGCAAGCCATACTAACCCGTGATTACAACGCCAGCATAGTGGATATTTGTGCTTAATTTTTCCAATTCTTACTAGTGCATTTCTATCTTTTACCGCCTGTACTAGTTTTTCATCTGCATCTCTGACAAAAAGTCCTGCATACTTTCCTGCATCCTCTGTAAATTTGACTTCATCATCAATTGGACAGAAAATTGTTACTCCTCGTTTCATTGCAATGTTGTTATCTTCTTCTCCATTTGCTGGGGATAAGTGAACTAATCCACTACCTGCATTAACATCCACAAAGTTTTCTGCTACTGTAACGTGATAGTTGTCTTGTTTTGCAATTTCTGCTAATTTTGGTATCTCATCTAATAATGGATGTATGTATTTTTTACCTTCCATCTCTGTTCCCAAAAATGTTCTCTCAATTTTATAATCATCAATTTTTACTTCTGTCATGAATTCTTCTAGACGTGTTTTCCCTACAACCCATGTTTCATTTTCTACACGAACTTCCACATACTCTTCTTTTGGATTAACTCCAACCATTGCATCTGTTACAAGTGTAAATGGCATTGTTGTCCAAACAATCAAAAATTTGTCTTCTTGTGCGAGTTTTACTTTATAGTATAATGATGGATCTTTTACCATATCATAACCCTGATTAACTTCAGAATGACTTAATGATGTTTGACAGCTTGGACAATATGCCACCACTCTGAACCCTTCTGTCATTATTCCATTTTCATGTGCTTTTTTCATTAACTGCCATTCTTTTTCAATAAACTCATCTTTGTATGTCCAGTATGCTTTGTCTTGATTAAATGACATGCCAATTAATTTGTCAACTTCTACCCATTTCGTATGGTATTTTTTTACAATGTTTTTACATTCTGCAACTAATTTTTCAATATCTTCTGTTGATCTGATATCACTCTTACCATTTTCAATTCCAAGCTCTTTTTCTGCTTGTAATTCTACTGGTAATCCTTGCGTATCCCATCCTGCATTAAAAATGACTTTGTTACCTGCTAAAACATTGTATCTATACCATAGATCTTTGAACACTCTGCCTCTCAAATGACCTGCATGTGGAATTCCATTCATTGTTGGAGGTCCCTCGATAAACATTATTTCATTTTTTTTACTCTCATCTTCTTGAATTAATTTTGAAATATCTTTATCTTTCAAATCATCCTGCACATTTTTCTCAATTTGTTTAATATCGAAATTTTCTACAAGTTCCATCTAACGTTTGAAAAGGTATTTCCTATAAAATCTCTTTGAGGAATATATACTGGAATCCCGTTGTATAATTATTGATTAATGTCTTAGTTGTTGGTGCCGGAGGACGTGAACACGCATTGTCATGGAAATTATCTTCTTCTGATAAAATTGATCAAGTATATACTGCACCTGGAAATGGAGGTACTTCTCAAAACATTGAACTATCTGTTAATGATATTGAAGGATTGGCAAAATTTGCTCAAGAGAAAAACTGTTTTACTGTTGTTGGACCTGAAGATCCACTTGCTGCAGGCATTGTAGATGCATTTATCGAAAAAGGTCTTCCAGTATTTGGACCAACTCAAAACGCTGCACAGTTAGAATCAAGTAAAATTTGGGCAAAAGAATTCATGAAGAGAAATTCTATACCTACTGCTGATTTTAAAATATTTGATGATGCACAAAGTGCAAAAGATTTTGTTAAATCATATGAAAAACATGTCGTAATAAAAGCAGATGGTCTTGCTGCAGGAAAAGGTGTAATTGTTTGTAAAAATAAAGATGAAGCAAATGATGCAATAGATACAATCTTGACAAAAAAATCATTCGGAGATGCAGGATCAAAAATAATTATTGAAGAAAGAATTGATGGGATAGAAGCATCTTACATTGCACTTTGTGATGGTAAAATAGGTATTCCTATGGCTACAAGTCAAGATCATAAACGAATTTTTGATAATGACGAAGGTCCAAACACTGGTGGCATGGGTGCTTATTCTCCTACTCCTGTAATTGATGAAAAACTTGCATCTGAAATCCAGAAAAAAATAATTGATAAAACAATCAATGCAATGCATCAAGAAGGAATTGATTTCAAAGGATTTCTTTATGCTGGAATAATGATAAAAGATGGCACTCCGTACGTTCTTGAATACAATGTTCGAATGGGTGATCCTGAATGCCAGCCAATTCTAATGCGCCTTGATTCTGATTTGTATGATTATCTACTTGCTTCATCTGAAGGAAAGTTAAACGAGTTGCCTGAAATATCTTGGAAAAATGATTATTCTGTATGTGTTGTATTGGCATCTGATGGATATCCTAAATCATATCCTACAGGTGATGTGATTTCTGGATTTAACGATATTCCATCAAATTCATTTGTGTTTCATGCTGGAACAAAAAAACAAGATGATAAAATAATTTCTAATGGCGGTCGTGTCTTGGGAGTTACTGCGTTAGGTTCTACATTACAAAATGCAATTGATAATGCATATGATGCATGTAAAAAAATACAATGGAGTAACAAGTACCAAAGAAATGATATAGGAAAAAAAGGACTCTCTATTTTATGATGTTTTTATAACATCTTTTTCTGTAATTATCCAATCCATTTTGATATCTTCATCTGTAACTGGAATTGACTTGACAATTTGTTTTGAATATGAAAGTGCAATCTTAATTGCATCGTTGCCTTCAAGATATTTATCATAAAATCCTTGTCCATACCCAATTCTGTTTCCTTCCACATCTAATCCCACACACGGAACTAAAATTACATCATGTTTTTCTTGAATTGGTGCATTATCTTTTGGTTCTGGTATGTCAAATTCACCTTTATCTAATCTTGATAAATCATCAATTGTTCTAAATGACATGGTGTTACTTGATATTCTAGGCAATGAAACACTCTTTTTTTCGTCTAATAGTTGAGTGATTAATTCGACAGTTTGTACCTCACTTCCTATTGAATAATAACAGGCAATGGATTCTGCCTCTGAAATTACTTTTGTTTTCATTAATTTAGATAAAATTTTTTCACTATGAATTCCAATCAAATCAAATGATGTTGAATCTCTTTTTTCTAAAAGATGCTTACGTAAAGCAGCTTTTTCAGGATTTAATGTCAATTCCCTTTGATATTGCAGCTGCTGTAACAGTATTTTTCAAAAGCATGGCAACCGTCATTGGTCCTACACCGCCTGGAACTGGTGATGCAAATGAAGTTTTTTCAATAATTTCTGAATAATCTGCATCACCTGATAATTTTCCTTCATATCTTGTCGTTGCAACATCAATTACTACTGCACCATCTTTTATCATATCTGGTGTAAGCTTGAAAATTTCTCTATTACCTACTCCTGTTATTATTATATCTGAATCTAAACAAATTTTCTTTAAATCTTTAGTTTTTGAATGACATGTAGTTACAGTTGCATTATTTTGTAATAACAGGTGGTACAGTGGTTTTCCTACCAAATTGCTTCTGTTGATTATTACTACATTTTTTCCTTCTAGTTCAATATTGTAATATTTACACATCTCAATTATACCTGAAGGTGTACATGCGACTAACATTGCTTTTCCAATTGATAATAGTCCCACATTTGGTGGTGTTAAGCCGTCAACATCTTTTTCAGGTAAAATTTGTGTTGTTGTATTAAATTCACTGAGATGTGATGGAAGTGGTAGTTGTACTAAAATACCGTGAACTGTTTCATCCTCATTTAATTTTTCAATTAATTGATTCAATTCTTCTTGTGTGATATCTGCTGATGGTGTATGATCCTTTGTTAATATTCCAACTTCCTCACATGCTTTGTGTTTATTTCTTACATAAGTTGCAGAAGCTGTATTTTCTCCTACAAGTACAGTTGCAAGACATGGTGAAACTCCTTTTGATTTCAAATCCTCTACAATTTCTGTAACTTTTACTTTGATGCTCTTTGCAACCTCAATTCCGTCAATTTTAACTCCTGTCAATGTTGCTAAATTCACAAAGCGAGTAATAAATCCTTGATTATAAAATCACAGAAAAGAAATTATTGGGTAAACAATACGTAGTGATATGTTCGTTGCAATTGTTGATATTGTTCTTAAAGATGAGAAAAAAGATGAATTTAAGACCTGGATTACCGAATCAAATAAGACTCTATCAAAGTTTAATGGTTTTGTCTCAAGAAGATTACTTGAAGCACAGGATGGTACAAACAGAATTATGGTTGAATTCAATGATATGGAGTCTTTTAAAAAAATGCATTCAAGTCCAGAGCATGGAAAATTTGCTGGTGAAATAGGACAATTTATGGCTCAACCTCCACAGCGCAATTTTTTCCAAGTAGTTGCTGAATAAAATGAAATTTGAGTATAACACCACTGAATGCATTAAAAAAATAAACGGTGGAAATTCATATTTCAATACATTTCTTAATAAAAATACTCTTGCTGCAGGAATTTTAATTTTGAAACCTGGTGAAGAAGATACTCAACTTCCACATGAATCTGATGAAATGTATTATGTTTTAGACGGTGATGGGTTTCTCAAAATAAAAAATAAAAAATATAAATTGAAACAAGGAAAAGCATTCTTTGTACCAAAAGATACTGAACATTATTTTTTTGGAAATAAGAAAAAATTAACTGTATTGTATTTTTTTGGCGGTCCTGATTCTTAACTTGAAATTCTAACTCTTCTTCCTTTGATTGAGAGTTTCTTTTTAGCAAAAAGTTCTACTGCTTTTGGATAAATTTCATGTTCTTTTGTAAGAATTTTCTTTGTCAATGTTTTTTCTGTATCCTTATCTCTGATCTTAACAATCTCCTGTATAATTATTGGACCTGTATCAACACCTTCATCTACAAAATGTACTGTACATCCTGAATATTTTGCACCAAATTCAATTGCTTGTTTTTGTGCATCTAATCCTGGAAATGCAGGAAGGAGTGCAGGATGAATGTTTAAAATTTTATTTTTATATTCTTTAATGAAGTGTGGACTAATAATTCTCATAAACCCAGCTAGGCAAACTAATCCATTTGCAGGTGTTACATTATATTTTCTTAATGTTGCAATAATTTCTTTATCAAATTGTAATCTCTTTCCTTTGTATTTAGAACTGTCAATTACTGCTGTTTGAACTCCCATCTTCTTTGCAATTGCTAATCCTTTTGCATTTGATTTGTTTGAAATAACTACTGCTGGGTTT
This sequence comes from Nitrososphaerota archaeon, assembly GCA_018647405.1. Classification (GTDB taxonomy): domain Archaea; phylum Thermoproteota; class Nitrososphaeria; order Nitrososphaerales; family Nitrosopumilaceae; genus Nitrosopelagicus. Next base: position 25,404 of record JABGTD010000044.1, read on the forward strand.
ATTGGAATTTTTTGCTTTTTAATTGCTTTAAGAATTGATTCCATATTACTGCCTCTTCCTGAAATCAAAATTCCTAGATTTTTCAATACATGATTTTATCTATGGAATAAATTAAACGCTGTGTTAGTTAACATTCGATCAAACTTGCAATTTATAATCAAAAAGGTATGATGTGATATAATGAGAAATGTTAGACTAACAAAAAATGGAATTGAATGTCCTAACTCAAACTCAACTGTGTACCTAGATCCCAAAAAAATCAAAAATGAAGGGATACATTTCGTGTCACACGCTCACATAGACCATCTTCCAAATGGCGGTGATGGAACTATTCTTTCATCTATTGAAACTAATAAAATCGCTGAATTACGAGGATTCACGCTCAAAAACTCTATTGACACCCTTGATAATTTTACCCTTGTAGATAGCGGTCATATTTTTGGTTCAAAGGGATTGCTTTTTGATGATATATTTTACACTGGAGATATTTCAACCCGTGACCGTGGTTTTCTAAAAGGTGCAAAAGTTCCAAAATGTAAAACTTTAATCACTGAATGTACTTTCGGTTTACCTGAATTTGTTTTACCTTCTGTAACTGAAATTGTTAAACAAGTAAATGAAATAATTGCTAACTTGTACTCTAAAGGAAAACCTGTTATACTTTTAGGATATGAATTAGGAAAGGCACAAACACTTTCTCAGCTATTTGGTGACTGGGATCCAATTTATTATCATGATTCTGTAAAAAAAATGAATGATTTACATCGTTCAATGGGTGTTCCACTAAAAGATTCTATAGGTCACACTCAAGCTGAATCAGAAGGATTATTAAATAAAAAACCCTGGGTTATGATTGCTCCAATGATGAGTGCAAAAAATAATTTTATTAAAGATATGAAATTAAAATATGATGCAATAACAATTGGTTTCAGTGGATGGGCTAATTCAAAAAAATTTGGTTTTTCAAGAGGAACTGATTATTCTATTCCATTAAGTGATCATTGTGATTATAATGAATTAATTGAACTTGTAAAACAATCTGGTGCTGAAAAAATTTACACTATACATGGATTTGTTGATGAATTTGCTATGAATTTAAATAAACTTGGATTTTCCGCACAACCTTTACGTGAATCTTCTCTAGATAATTTTTGTTAATCAAACTTTCTTAAACTTCTATTATATGCAACACCAAACCTATGTGTCTCATCTCTTGCATGTTGTAAAATTTTTATTGAATCCTTACTTTTTGGTATAACTATGGATCTTGTTCTCTTTGGGACAAAAATTTCTTCATTTTCTTTTGCAAGTGATATGCATGGAATTTCTACATCTACCTCCTTTAGAGCTGACATTGCAGCACTTAGCTGACCTTTTCCGCCATCTATTAAAATTAAATCTGGAAATTCACTTTTTTCTTTTTTTAATCGCCAGTATCTTCTACCTACAATTTCGTTAATCATTGCAAAATCATCTCGGCCTGTAACTGTTTTAATTTTGAATTTTCTATACCCTGATTTATCGGGTTTTGCATCAACAAATCTTGCCATGGAGCCAACTGCATATTCATCTCCGTGATTCGATATGTCAAAGCATTCTATTATGCGTGGAATTGTAGGTAGTTTGAGAATTTCTCTTAATTCTACTAATCCTGGGTCTGCATTTTTATTTTGTATTAGTTCGATATTCCGAAGTATCAATTCTATCATTTCTTTTCGTTTTCCTTTATTTCCAAGGATAATTTTTACCGAAAATCCTGCCCTATCTGTTAGTGCATTTGTAAGTGATTCTTTTTCATTAATTTCTTCACTTGTAACAATTGTTTTTGGAATTTTATGTGTCGTATAATATTGGTATAGGAAATTTGCAAAATTATTATCTCCAATTAAATCAAATGAAAATTTTTCACTATCTCTAATTACTCCGTGTGTTTGCCTGAATGTCATTACAATTGCATCTTGTTTTCCAAACTTTATACCAAAATACTCTTCATCTGATTTCTTCGCATCTTCCATTTTCTTTCCTGAATCAATGCTGCCTAGTCTCTGAAGCGTATCTCTAATTTCTATAGCTCTTTCAAATTGTTCTGAACTTGATGCATCTTCCATTTGTTTTTGTAATTTTTTAGTAAATACTTTCATTTGTTGTTTACTTTTCAAAATTGATTCTAAATCTGAAATATTCCCATCGTATTCTTTTGCTGCTGATTTAAATTCACACGGGCCGTCACAGTTTCCTATATGATATTCTAAACATACTTTTTTTGGTAATGTTTTACAAATTCTTACTTTGAATGATTTACGTAAGGATCCTATGGTTAGTAATTTTGAACTTCCTTTAGTAAATGGACCATAAATTTTTCCTTTTCCTAAAAAATCTCCATTACGTGTGCGTCTAGCAACTAATAATCTTGGAAATTTTTCATCTGTAATTCGAAGATATGTATATCTTTGTTGATCTTTTAATTCAATATTGTATGTCGGTCTATATCTCTTAATCATATTAGATTCAAGCAAAAATGCCTCACTTTCATTATCTGTTAATACAAATTCAATATCTGCAATTTTTGAAACTAATTTTTGTGTTTTATAATTTTGGTTTTTTAGAAAATATGATTTAACTCGATTCTTCAAGTTTTTTGCTTTTCCAATATAGATTATTTCGTCTTTGGAATTTTTCATTAAATAAATTCCAGGTTCTTTAGGTATGGTGATTTTTGATATATCGAATATCATTTCTTTATCACTTTTTTGAGATATTTTCCGGTATAACTTTTTGAAAATTTAGATACTTCCTTTGGAGTGCCTGTTATCACAACATTTCCTCCTTCATCTCCTCCTTCAGGTCCTAAATCTATTATCCAATCTGAATTTTTTATAACATCCATGTTATGCTCAATTACAATTACTGTATTTCCAACGTTCACTAATCTATTCAGAACATCTAGTAATTTCTGAACATCTGCAAAATGTAATCCTGTTGTTGGTTCATCTAGTATGTAGAGTGTTTTGCCGGTTCCTCTTTTTGATAATTCTGATGCAAGCTTCACTCGTTGTGCCTCTCCTCCTGATAATGTGGTTGATGATTGTCCAAGTTTTATGTATCCTAATCCCACATCCACAACTGTTTCCAATTTTTTCTTGATTGTTGGTATATTTTCAAAAAATTCCAACGCTTCTTCTACTGTCATTTGTAAAATATCTGCAATGTTCTTGCCCTTGTACATGACTCCTAGAGTTTCAGAATTGTATCTTTTTCCATTACATTCATCACATTTCACATAAACATCTGACAAAAACTGCATTTCAATTTTTTTCACTCCATCTCCTTCACACGCAAAGCATCGTCCTACTGCAACATTAAACGAAAACTGACCTGGTGTATAACCTCGTTCTTTTGATAATGCTGTGTTTGAAAATAGTTCTCTGATTGGAGTAAATGCTCCAATGTATGTTGCAGGATTTGATCTAGGTGTCCTTCCAATTGGGGATTGGTCGATTGAAATTATTTTATCAATGTTCTCTACACCTGATACATCCTTATGTTTTCCTGGCAGTCCTGAGGTTTTATAGAAATAAGATGAAAGTGTTTTAAGAAGTATGTCATTGATTAGTGTAGATTTCCCAGAACCTGAAACTCCTGTAACTGAAATTAAATATCCTAATGGAAATTCTACATCTATGTTTTTTAGATTATTTTCTTGTGCTCCTTTAACTATAATTTTTCCTTTTTGTTCTCTAATTTTTTCATCAATTTTGATCAAATCATGATCTTTTAGATAATTTCCTGTTATTGATTTATGATTATTGAGAATTTGTTTTAATGTTCCTTCAAAAACTACGCTTCCACCATGTACTCCTGCACCTGGTCCTAAATCCACAATCCAGTCTGAATTTCTAATAATCTCTTCATCATGTTCTACTACTATGACTGTATTTCCTAAATCTCTTAATTTTGATAATGTTTTGATCAATCTTGCATTATCTCTTTGATGCAAACCTATGGTTGGTTCATCTAGTACATACAGAACGCCTGTTAGATTAGAACCAATTTGTGTTGCAAGTCTAATTCTTTGAGATTCACCTCCTGAAAGAGTGGCGCTAGATCTATTCAAGGAGAGATAGTTTAAACCAACATTTCTTAAAAATTCAAGTCTTTCTTTAATTTCTTTTAAAATATCTCTTGCAATGAATTGCTCTGTTTCATTTAATTCTAATTTATTAAAAAATTCATACGATGAATCTATTGAAAGATCACAAACCTCCATGATGTTTTTTGAATTAACTTTTACCGCAAGCGCTTCTGGTTTTAGCTTTTTTCCGTGACATGTCAAACATGGTGTATCTCTCATGAATTGTTTTAGCCATTCTCTTTTTGCTTCGGAATCTGTTTCCATAAATTTACGTTGGAGATTATTTAGAACTCCTTCAAATGCATCTGTATATTCCCAAAATGAATCACTGTTTTTTGATTCATATGAAAATTTCATTAAATCTTCTGAACCGTGTAATATTATTTTGATCTGTTTTGATTTTATTTGATTTATTGGAGTCATCAGGTTGAATCCATACTTTTTGCCTACTGCACGTAGTTCTTGACGTCTAAATGATGAAAATCTACCACTCCATGGAACAATTGCTCCATCTAAGATTGATTTTGTTCTATCTGGTATGACTAAATCTGCATCAAATTCCATTTTAACCCCTAGTCCATTACATTGATTACACATTCCAAATGGTGAATTAAAAGAAAATGTACGTGGTTCTAACTCTCCAACTGTAATTCCACAATGAGGACATGCATTATTTTGTGAAAAAATCTTTTCGTCTTTTTCTGATGCTATTAGAACTGAACCTTTTGCAGCTTTCAATGCTGTTTGAATTGCCTCGAAGATTCTACTTTTGTCTGATTTTGAGGCTACAATTCTGTCTACTATGATTTCTATATTATGCCATTTTTGTCTATCCAGTTTTGGAAATTCATCTTCTAGTACTATCGTTTCTCCATTTACTCTTGCTCTTGAATATCCATCCTTTTTCATTTGTTCAAATAATTTTTCATACGTTCCTTTTTTTCTTTGAACTAACGGTGCTAATACAAGAATTTTCTTTTGTCCAAAATCTTTTATGACTGAATCTGTAATTGATTCAATTGATTGTGATGATATTTTTCTTCCACAATTTGTACAATGGGGAATTCCAATTCTAGCAAATAATAATCTCAAATAATCATAAATTTCTGTTGTTGTTCCAACTGTGGAACGTGGATTTTTACTAGTTGTTTTTTGTTGAATGGATATTGCAGGAGATAATCCATCTATTGAATCAACATCCGGTTTATCCATCATTTCTAAAAATTGTCTTGCGTATGATGATAGTGATTCTACATAACGTCTCTGTCCTTCTGCATAAATTGTATCAAATGCGAGAGTTGACTTTCCAGAACCTGATAGTCCACTAATCACAATAATTTTATTTTTTGGAATATTCACGTTTATATTTTTCAAATTATGGTGGCGTGCACCTTTAACTCTTAATTCATTTTGATTCATCTTTTTGTAACTCCTTTTCAATTCTTTTTATTTTATCTCTGCATCTTATTGCATTTTCAAAGTCTAGATCTTCAGCAAATACTTTCATCTGTGTTTCAACTTCAATTTTTTGTTTACCTAAATCTGTTTTTGATTTATTTTTTATTTCGTCTAATTCTATTTCCTGTTCTGGTATTGATTTGATAATTGTTTTAGGTGTTATCGCATGTGTTTCATTATATTCTATCTGTTTTTGACGTCTTCTTTCTGTTTCAGAAATTGCTGATTTCATTGATCTAGTTACATTGTCTGCATACATGATCACCTTTCCTTCTATATTTCTTGCAGCCCTTCCACAGGTTTGAATTAAACTGGTATCATTTCTTAAAAATCCTTCTTTATCGGCATCCAATATTGCTACAAGTGATACTTCAGGAATATCTAGTCCTTCTCGTAGTAAGTTTATGCCTACTAACACATCAAATTCACCTAATCTCAACTGTCTGATTAATTCTGTTCTCTGCAATCCTTCGATTTCAGAATGAAGATACCTGACTCTTACTTCTTTTTTTGACAAATATTCTGCTAAATCTTCGGCCATTCTCTTAGTCAGTGTAGTCACCAATGTTCGCTCATTCTTTTTTGCTCTAATGGAAATTTCTTTAATCAAGTCATCCATTTGGCCTTGTGATTTTCTAATCTCGACATTTGGTTCAACTAATCCTGTAGGTCTTACAAGTTGTTCTACAATTTGTTTTGATCTTTTCTTTTCATATTCTCCGGGTGTGGCTGATACAAAAATTACATCTTTGAGTCTCTTTTCAAATTCTTCAAACTTTAATGGTCTATTGTCAAAAGCACTTGGTAATCTAAATCCATAATCTATCAATGATTTTTTTCTAGAAAAATCACCCTTGTACATACCATGTAATTGTGGAAGTGTAACATGTGATTCATCAATTATTAGTAGAAATTCTTTTCCAAAAAAATCTAATAAACAAAATGCTGGTTCGCCTGGACTTCTTCCATCAAAATGTCTAGAATAATTTTCAATACCTGAACAATATCCTAATTCCTCAATCATTTCTAGATCATATTTTGTACGCATTTCCAATCTTTGTTTTTCTAATTCCGGTAGTGTCGTTAGTGTTTTTTTTAATTCACTTTTGATTGATTTTACAGCCTTGTCTCGAATATCTTTTGCAATGAGATAATGTTTAGCTGGAAAAATTTTAAATGCTTCTACATCTTTTTTTACATCTAATGAAACATTATCTAAAATTGATATCTTTTCAATTTCATCACCAAATAATGAAATTCGTATTACATCTTGTGAATATGCTGGCATTACGTCTAGTGTATCACCTTTAACTCTAAAGTTTCCAGGTATTAGTTCTACATCATTTCTTTCATATCTCGCATTGATTAATTTTTTAATTATTTCTGTTCTTGATATTTTTTCATTTTGATTTAATGTAATTGCCATATCTTCCCATTCTTTTGGTGAACCAAGTGAATAGATGCACGATACTGTTGAGATAATAATTGTCGGTTCTCCTGAAAGAAGCATTGCAGTAGCTTCTAGTCTCAATTTTTCAATTTTTTCATTAATCTGTGTATCTTTTTCTATGTATGTGTCTGTTTGGGGTAGATAGCTTTCTGGTTGATAATAATCATAATAACTCACAAAATATCCCACATTATTTTTTGGAAAAAATTGTTTTAATTCTGAATAAAGTTGGGCTGCCAATGTTTTGTTATGTGATATTATTAATGCATTTTTTCCAGTGTTTGCTATTACATTTGCAACTGTGAATGTTTTACCACTACCTGTTACTCCTAACAATGTTTGATTCATTTCTGTCTTAGAACCTTTCACAAGATCATCTATTGCCTGTGGTTGATCTCCTGTTGGAAAAAACTCTGAATTTATCTCAAATTTCTGCATTACTTGCTATTATTCTAAAGAAAAAATATAGCTAACTATGGAAATTCAACAAACTGCTTCTCTAATTGTCTGCCCTGAGAAGTTTTTATCAAACCACTCCTTGTATTTTGGCTCATTGTCATATCGATCTAAATAGTGTTGTAGGTCTTTTTCCGGATCTGGGAATCCTGGAATTATGGTTTCTTTATCGCCTTGTTGTGGTACTAGGACTTCTCTAATTGTCTGCCCTGAGAAGTTTTTATCAAACCACTCCTTGTATTTTGGCTCATTATCGTATCTATCTTGATAATATTTCAAATCTTTTCCTGGTGCTGGGAAATTAGGAACTTTTGTGGCTGACACAAGTATTGTTTCATCTTGACATGTTATTCTTTCTTCAATATCTGGTTGTGTTGAAAATAATTCTGAACTACTTCCCATGTATGCGGCTCCACCAACAATAATCATCACTGCAATTATTCCTATTGCTATCCCTACAAGTTTTCCTTTACCTGACTTTTTTGTAATTGTATTGTCTGCTTCTACATGTTCGATAAATTTTTCCTCAATTGTTGGTTCTTTTGATGCCAATTCTTCTTTTTGTGGTTCCGGATTTTTTGTTTCTGTACGTGGCTTAATGTATGGATTTTCTGATGTAGCTTTAACTTCTGTAATTTTAAATGATGACTCTGTTGTTTTTCTAATTCTTGGGAAATTAGTTTTTTGTCTATCTGAAGGTTTCATCTTGCTTGTCATCTGTCTATGTCTTGGTGTTAGATATTGTTCAACTAACGCATCTACATATTTTCTATCTTGCATAGAAATCATGCTTCTTTTTTGGAATGATTCAATAATCTGTTTTAATCTGTCTGGATTGCCTTTACCTATTTCCAGTAGTCTTAATGCATCATCTATGGTTGAATCTGACATGTACTATCTTCTGTATTGAAATGTTTATAAAAATTAAGACAAACTTACCATTCTACATCTTCTTTCATGACCAGTTTATCATTCTTCATGACAAATCCCATTATTTTCACTGTCTCTTTTGCGGTTTTTGAATTTTTATCTAGTATTTTTGTCGCCAATTCTATTTTTTCTTCTTTACTCATATTTTGCCCAATCTTGTATTTTCCATTCATTTTTTTTGATGTTACTTTGATTACAGCTGTTGCATCTAGTACGTCCATATCCTCTCTCATTGGGGTGTATTGTCCTTCTGGCTGATATTTTTCCATCAATCCATTTAAAGCTAGAACTTTTTCTTTTCTGTCTTCCACCAAAACTGCTTCTCCTTTTATCACCACGCTAATGTATAATGTATCTGCAAGAGATGCATCATCTGGATCAGAAAAATATGATGGTAAAAACTCTAAATTTCTATCTACTTCAAAACCTACTTTAGAATTCCGTTTGATGTTTTCTATTTTTTCTCCTCTGATATGTGAGTGCATGTAAACTGAATTATCCAAAAAAACGAAATTCATTGGAATTATTTGAGGAAATCCTTCTTTGTCAATACTTGAAATTCTACCTGTACTTTCTTCACTCAAAAATTTAATAATTTTATCTTTGGATTTAATGATTAATTTTCCTACTAGTTGCATACGTTTAGAAATTTCTTGTTAGTTAAATTATTTTTCTTGATCTTTGAAATATGGAATTACTTTATTTGCAAATTGATCAATAGAACCAAAGTAATTTGAGCCCCAGAATCTTATAACAAAATGATTTACACCTGCTTGAAGGAATTTCTCAAATACTTCAATCACATCGTCTGGTGTACCCACTCCTACTGAAGATCTTGCAATTTTATCTGGAATTGTTGTTGCAGCTTCTCTCATCTTTACAATCCAATCTTGGTTTGACATTGAATATTCTGTAAAGTATTTTTTGAAATCAAACCCTTCCACATCTTTTAATCCGTGAACTCTGAGAACTTCTGGTTTAAACAAGCTAACTTTGATTGCTTCTTTCATTTTTGCCCATGATGTCTCTGCATCATCTGAGAAATACACATCAATATCCAATGCCATTTGGAAATCTTGTTTATCTTCTTCAGTTCTTTCATTTTCATTCATTGAATTAACAATTTGATCTTTATGATCTTCAAATAATTCTGGTGTATATCCAATTGGTAACCATCCGTCTCCATATTTACCTGTCATTTTTAGTGTACGTGGTCCACCAGATGCCATGTAAATTGGAACATGTGGTTGTCGTACTGATTTTGCTTGTAGGCATGCTTCTGTTAATTGATAATATTTTCCTTCCCAAGTTTTTCTATTGTCTGGGTCTGAATCGTATAATTGCTTGATAACTTGTAGTTGCTCTTCAAATTTTGATACTGGTTTATCAAATGGAATGTTAAATTCTTTAAGATTTTGTGCTTCTCCTGCACCAATTCCTAAGGTTCCTCTTCCTTTTGATAGTCTGTCTAATGTAATTGATGCTAGGGCAATGTTTGATGGATGTCTTCGTAGTGCATCTGTGACGCAAGTTCCTAGTTCTACATTATTTGTCACTGCTGCAATTCCTGCAAGCATAACCCATGGGTCATTGACAATTGCATTACTCCATTGTGGAACATTTGAGTGGTCCATGTACCAAATTGAATGATACCCTGTTTTGTCTGCTAAACTACATGCTGTTAAAATTTGATCTTCAGTTAATCCTAGTCTTGCTACGTTTAATCCATTTTGAATTCCGAATTTGAGCATTTTACCTGACAATACTCGATACTGGGTGTTAATAAAGCATGGCGGCTTATGTTGCCACTATTAAATAAAAATATAAAAAAGAAATAATGTTTTAGAGATTTCCAGCTTTAATATCGTTAAGACATTTCACGACATCTTCTTTTGAAATTGGAATTGGATTTGGATCTAAATGACCTTTATCTGTCATTACTACATCTGCTGCTTGATCAACATCTGCTTTTAGTTCTAATTTATCAAATCCCATCTTCTCGATAATTTCTTTGAATCTGTCATAAAATATCGACTTGTTATGTTTGTGGGCAACTGTGGTACATGATGACAATGAGTAGCCATGTGGTACACCTTCATTTGAAAAGACATATGATAATGCATGTCCTAATGTTGTTGAACAGTTTCCGAAACCCATTCCTGATAACATGGATCCGTATGGATAATTCTCTGGTTTATCATTCATGATTGCATCATACAATACATCAAATGCTTGTTTACACAATGTTTTGGTAAGATCATTTCCAAGTTTACTATCATACCCTTCCGTTGCTTGTGCACATGCATCACATACTGAACTTTTGATAACTTGCTCTGGTGTTCCGTTCATAAAGTATGAATCAATCACTGCTCTGTCTGCAAGGAATCTATCCTCTCGTAGCAGTTTCTTTTTTCCATCAAATTTTAGAACACAATATGTTGTCATTTCTGCTCCTGTTCCAAATGTTGTAGGAATTAGAATTTTTTCTACATTCATTTCTGAAGCAGCATACTTTACGACATCCATTGAACTTCCTCCTCCTAATCCAATCATTGCACTAATGTTTTTTGATTTATATTCATCAATTACTTGTTTTACCATTTCAATTGATGGTTCTGGTTGAACTTTGTCGTACAAGATATAATCTTGTATGCCCATTTTTCCTAACCATTTGTCAGATAATTCTGGAGGTACTGTTGTTACCACTAAAGCATTTTTTGGATATTCAGCTTGTGATAATGCATCTTCCCCAAATTGAATTACTTTTGGAAGTCTTACTGTATCCATATTTGAACTAAAATACTATTCTTACTTATACCTTACAATATCAAAAACTTAAGTCATTTTCATTTTAATCATATTTAGTTGATCAAAAATCCTTCAAAACTACCTCTCACTCGTAATTCTCGTGACATTCTAAAAATATTGAATGAGGGTCTTGAGTCATCATTCCTCTATGAACAAGAATTTAAAAAATATCTTTTGAAAAATAAAATCCACTTACCTAAATCTCAGATAGATCTAAAAAAATATGATCGTGTATTTTTAGTTGCAATTGGAAAATCTGCAGGTAAAATGTCTGAGTATGTTTCTAAAAAAATAAATTTCCAAAATGGAATCGTTATAGTTCCTGCTGGTGTTGAACCAAGATTGAAAAAATCCATTTTTAAAATATTTCATGGCGGCCATCCTCTTCCAAATCACAATAGTTACAATGCTGGTAAAAAACTGGTCTCATTTTTGAATGAAACTACCAAAAATGATTTTGTAGTATTTTTGATGTCTGGTGGAGGATCTGCATTATCTGTTAATCCTGATTCCATCTCTCTCAAAGACATGATAGTTGTAAATGATAAGTTATTTAGATCAGGTGCAAACATTATGGAAATTGCATGTATTCGTAAGCATTTATCACTAATCAAAGGTGGCCGTTTAATTCAAAATATGGACTGCACTGGAATTTCATTTCTTGTTTCAGATGTAATTGGTGATGATCTTGGTTCAATTTCTTCTGGAATGACTTATTGTGATAAATCAACTTTTGGCGATGCATTGAGAATTGTAAAAAAATTCTCTCTTGAACAGAAATTTCCAAAATCTGCTTTGTCTGTTTTAAAATCTGGGTTAAATGGAGAACGTCCAGAAACTCCAAAAAAACCTAAAATTAAAAATATTATACTTTTAAACAATTCTGCATGTCTTTTTAAAATGAAAATTAAATCTAAAAAATTAGGTTACAATACGAGTGTAAATAACAAAATTGTTGATGATGTTAATTATGTTGCAAACGTACTTGGAAACATGATCCTTAGGTCAAAAAATAATTGTCTAGTTTTTGGTGGGGAACCAACTGTTAATGTAACTGGAAATGGAAAGGGCGGACGCAATCAAGAACTTGTATTACGTTTGTATGAAAAATTAAAGCATAACAAATACAATTTTACAATTGCATCAATTGGGACTGATGGCATTGATGGAAATACAAACTTTGCTGGAGCTCTATTTTCCACTGAGTATGAATGTGATGGCAACCCATATCTAAAAAATAATGACTCATCCTCATTTTTTAAAAAGTATGGAGGATTGATCAAAACAGGGATTACTCAAAATAATGTAAATGATATTGGTGTAATTATCAGACATAGCCTTTAGAATCTCTCCCTGCAGTATCTTCTTTTGTAAAAAGATGTTTTGTTGCAATATTTTTATCAGATTTTATAAATTGATAATTCATCTTTAATTCCCTTAAATTTGTTAATTGATTTATGAAGTAGACTTTGTCATTAATTATTTTGTTATCACTCTTTTTTCCTTTATTCATAATTCCAAACATCATTTCGGAATCACACATTACATTAACTACGTCTTGATTTTTGATAATGTTCACGCCTAATCCCCAGTAAATTCCTACATGAAGTGCAACAAATTTTGATTCTTCATAATTTGTTATGTTTAATTTTCCTCCAGACTGAGACGCTGGTGGATGCTCTCTAATTTGATCTGCAACATTATTTTCTGTTTTTATTGACCATGAATACTCTTTGATATTTCCATCAAAGAAAATTTCATGTTCCATAAGTCAATCAAAAAGGTGTTTTTTGTCTATTTAATTTGTATTCTGGTCTTAATGATCCACATTGAAATTAATTTTCATGATGAAGTCACATAATTTCTTCAGAAAAATGGTTGATGAATTAGTAGAATTTTCAGCACATGATCCTGAGTTAGCTGATGGAATAAAATGGCTAGACAGTCAGGCTCAAAAAAAGGGTATTACATTTTATGATATGGTTTTTGAAGTATTATACAGCCACGATGTTAATTCAAAAGCTCAAAACTGGTTGAAAACAAGAAATTAATTATTTTCGTTCTTCTATTGGTATGTAATTACATCCCTGTGGACCTTCATATTTTCCAACGTATGTTGCTTTAGGCCTGTATAGCATTGGTTTTGGTGCTGCTTCTGCAAATTTTTCTTCAATGACATGTGCGGCCCATCCTGAAACTCTTGATATTGCAAAAATTGGTGTATTCAAATCCATTGGAATATTTAGCATATAGTAAACTGATGCACTGTAAAGATCAACATTTGGAAAAATATCTCTTTCTTTTCTATTTTTCATTATTTCTGCAGTGGTCTCTTCCACTTTTTTTGTAATATCGAACCATGGCAATCCTGTTTTTTCAGATAATTTTTTTGATAATTCCTTTAGAACCATTGAGCGTGGATCTACAGTTTTGTAAACTGCATGTCCCATCCCCATGATTCTATCTCCATTTTCAATCTTTGATTTAACCCATTCTTCGGCGTTTCCTTCATCTTTAATGTCTAGTAGCATTTTCATAACTTCATAATTTGCTCCTCCGTGCAGTTCTCCACTTAATGCACCGACAGCTGCACTAACCGCTGAATACATATGTGCACGAGTCGATGCAACCTCTCTTGCAGCAAATGTTGACGCATTAAACGTATGATCTGCATGTAAAATTAAACAGACGTCAAACACTCGTTCCATTTCTTTATCTGGTCTATTTCCTGTTAACATGTATAGGAAGTTTGAAGCATGACTTAATTCCGGATCTGGCTGAATTGGCTCTTTGTCATTTCTGACTCGTTCCCAACTTGAAATGATGGTTGGAACTTTGGCAATTAGATTGATTGCTCTTTGTTGACTAACTTCTTTTTCTGTTCCTTGTTCATCATAATATCCTGCCAACGCTGCAACAAATGCTTGTAACACATCCATTGGATGAGCGTTTTTTCTCCAGTTTCTCATATTTTTTTGCATTTGTTCAGGAATTTCTCTTGCTTTTTTTAGCTTTGATGTAAACTCTTCAAATTCTGTCTTATTTGGCAAATGATCATGTAAAAGTAAAAAGCAACATTCCTCAAAATTTGAATTTTTTGTTAAATCTAAAACATCAAATCCTCGATAAATGAGCTTACCCTTTTCTCCATCAATTAGAGAAATTTTTGTATCTGCAATTGGAATATTTCGTAATCCGATATTTTTGGTCTCCATACCTTTCACATAATTTTTCGGCTTTTAAATTTTCAAGTGATTTGTGATAAATCTCATAATTCTCAGTCAATACTTTTCGATGTAGTAAGTCTAAAGAATCAAAGCTTGAGCATAATAGATCATATTTCATTAATTTACATGTCTACCTTATCTGAACGTGAAATGAGACAGAGAATTGATGAAGAAATTCTTAATGCAACGCCTGAATTTTTAGAAGTAATTCAAAAATTTGATCAAGAAAATCAATTGAATTATTCTACAATTTATGAGATTTATTCTACAATCATTAATTCAGAAAAAACAATATCTCCAAAATCGAAACAAAAATAATCATTTTTGGTTTAAATGTGGGTTCCTCTCATTTTCAACATTAATGGTATCTAAAATCAAAAAATCAAAAATTGTATGTGTTTCACATAGAGAAGATGCCGATGGTATAAGCTCTGCTGCATTAATTAAACAAGCATTTGGAGGAGAAACAATTCTTGTGGATTACCCTGGAATGATGGATAGTATGGAGCCTCTGAGAACTGATCAAAAATTAAAAGAATTGTATATTTGTGATGTTGGATTAAATAAAAAAAATGAATCTGATTTTGTTGAACTCTTAACACAATTACGAAAAAGAAGTGTAAAAGTGGCATATCTTGATCATCATGATCTTGATAAGAAAATTATAAAACAATTAGAAAAAATCAAAGTTAAAGTTGTTCATGATACAAATGAATGTGCATCTGTCCAAGTATACAATACATACAAAAATAAATTAAAAGATCATGCTGCATTCATTGCTGCATGTGCTGCAATAACTGATTATATGGAGGATAGACCGCTTGGTTCTAAATTATTGCAAATATTTGATAGACAATTTGCTTTGATCAGTGCAACCGTAATGACATACAATATTGTTGGACATCAAAAAGAACCTGATTATTTATTATATTTGGTTGATGAACTTAGTGAATCAAAATATCCGCATGAAATTCCAAATTCTTATGAATTTGCACAATTACAAGTTGATAAACTTGCTCAAATATTTTCAAAAGTGAAAAAAAATATGAAAGTAAAAAAGAATTTGGGCTATATGGAAATTACTGATTCTGGTGCAAGCGGTGCTGTAAATTTTGTACTTGGTTTATCTGGAAAAGATGTTGGTATTGCATACAAAGAACGTGTTGATTATGGAGTGTATGCTGTATCTGTTAGAGGTTCAAAACAATGTAAGATTCATCTTGGAAAGTTAGTTAATAAAATAACTGCTGAAATTGGTGGGTCTGGCGGTGGTCATGACAAAGCATGTGGGGCATCAATTCCAAAAGCAAAAATATCAAAATTCATCAATGCGATAAATTCTGCATTGGAAAAATAAATTGTCGACTGAATCATTACGTAAAGATCACAAATTAATAGAAAAAGTACTACAGGCATTATCTGCTACAATCAAACTCCTGAAAGATGGAAAACAAATTCCTGAACAAATCTTACTTCCAACACTTGATTTCACTCAAAATTTTACTGATGTTTGTCATCATGGTAAAGAGGAAGAAGCATTATTTCCTGCACTTGAAAAATCTGGGATGCCTACATCCATGGGTCCGATACATATGATGTTAATTGAACATAAAAAAACTAAAGAAATTGCGGAACACATAGTTTTGGCATCAAAAAAATACCTTGAAAAGGGTGATTCTGATTATTTGATAAAAACTTTGGAACTTTACGTTCAACATGTGACTGAACATTTGTGGAAAGAAAATAATCGATTATTTATGATGGCTGATACTAGATTAAATTCAACCTCAAATGAAATAGATAAAAATCTTAATGATATCGAAGAAAAAAAACTCCAAGAATTAGGGAAAACTCGTTCACACTATGAATCTCTTGTAAATGAATTAGAAAAAAATGTCTCTGAAATTAATTAGAAAATTCCACAATCATATCAATTTCCACTGTTGAATTTAACGGGAGATTTGCCACTCCTACTGCAATCCTTGAATGCTTTGCCATATCTCCAAAAACTTCAACTAACAAATCTGATGCTGCGTTGATTACCTTTGGCTGTTCTGCAAAATCTGGACTTGAGTTAACAAATCCTGAAATTCTAACAAATTTTGTAATCTTGTCAAGTGAGCCGAGATTTATTTTTAATTGTGCTAGACCATTAATTATACAAATTTTTGCAGCTTCTCTTGCTGAATCTACAGATTGGTTTTCAGGTACCTTTCCTTCAAAAATTACTTTACCTTCTTTCATTGGAATCTGTCCTGAAACAAAAGCAAGATTTCCTGTGGTTACTACTGGAATGTAAGATCCTGCTGGACTAGGAGGCGTTGGAATGTCAATACCTAATTCTTTCAGTTTTTCCTCAATCATGAACTATCATTGAATTTTGTATATTTAGTCCTATACGGAATTATTTTAGGCGTCAACATTAATTTCAGTTGAATTAATTTCACCAAAATTCCGATAGCAGTTTACTCTAGCTAATACCTAGTCAAATCCGGATTGAATTCATCAGTGATATAATATGAGTATGGCACCCCAAGAATTAGAAAAAAGCGCTAGCAAATACGCGGCAGCTGCTATACGAGCTGATTCACAAGGCGCTGCTGGAATGGCCATAACTGATTATCAAAATGCATCTGAAACTTTATTGAAATTAATACGACTTTATCCTACTAGCAGTTTGAATAAAATTTACAAGCAAAGTTATCAAAAATATCAAGAACGTATTCAAGCATTACGTGATAGTAATGGTGGAAATATTGCCCCTGCGGTAGATCCTAACGCATCTCCCGAGGAACAAAAAAAGGCTTTGGCTAGAGCTCAACCTCACAAAGATGATGGTAATGATCTTGAAGATTTAGTTATGAGAGAAAAACCTGATGTAAAATGGTCTGAGGTAATTGGATTAGATGATGCAAAAGGCGCATTACGTGAATCAATTGTTTATCCTAGTAAACGACCTGACTTATTTCCATTAGGTTGGCCACGCGGTATGTTATTGTATGGCCCTCCCGGAACTGGAAAAACAATGCTTGCAGCAGCAACTGCAAATGAACTAGATGGTTATTTCATTAATGTTGATGCTGCATCAATGATGAGTAAATGGTTAGGTGAAGCAGAAAAAAATGTATCAAAATTATTCAATATGGCACGAAAGTATAATGAAAAAGAAGGCAAACCTGTAATCTTATTCATTGATGAGGTTGACTCTCTTCTTGGAGATAGAAGTAGCGAGGTCGGTGGTGAAATTAGAGCAAAAAATCAATTCCTTTCTGAATTAGATGGTGTTAATGGAAAAGGTAAAGAAACCATGATGTATGTAATAGGTGCAACTAACAAACCTTGGAGTTTGGATGAACCATTTCTGAGACGATTCCAAAAAAGAATTTACGTATCTCTTCCGGCAATGGATGCACGAAATAAATTATTCGAACAATATACTGCTCCTCTAAAAAAATCAACTCGATTTAATCTGGTTAGTCTTGCAAAACAATTTGATGGGTATAGTGCAAGTGACATCAAAGATGTATGTCAAGGTGCACAATTGCTAGTTGTAAACGAATTATTCAGATCTGCTAATTACCATGAACCTGTTGACGGTGAACCGCCACAAGATCCTCGTGAGTTGACAATGGCTGATTTCAAAGATATCAAAGCAAGAAGAAAGCCAAGTGTTTCTACAGAAAATATTCGTGCATATCATAAATGGAGCGAATCTTTCGGTGCACTCTGATCGGTTTTCACATCGATCAACAAAGAATCTTTTAAATCCTGATTCTAAGAAACTTGTAGAGGGTCACAATAACTACAAAGAAATCCAAACATTGCTGATCTTCTACATGCACGAAAAATTGATTTTATTGTAAACATACCAAGTACCTCTACACTGGAAAAATATGTTGGAATGCTATATGGTGAGTATCAAATTAGAAGAAAATCCCTCGAACTGGTAATCCCTGTATTGACTACTCCTGAATTATCCGAATCCTTTGTAAAAACACTGGAATGGCTACAAACAAACGAAACTACTAAAAAACCTCTACAACCTTATGAAAATTTAGATTAAATCCTTTAGAATTGATTCATTTCCAATTATTGTTCCATCTAATGTCAAAATTTTTGCCGTTGTAGAATCTTTAATTTTTTCAACTATTGGAGAAATTGATTTTTTATAATATTTTTTTTCAGTTGCATAAAAGTATGGATTGAATGATGGAACTATTGTGATGTTAAGATTTCCTTTTGTATCTGGAAAAATTTTTGATTTATCTGATTTAATCGAAATCCAAATTCTCTCTCCATTGAGTAATGAATTTTTATCAAAATAAACTGGATGAATATGTCCCATGATTATATTATTAACACTTGAATAATTTTTTGATGGCATTGTATGACCATGTGTTAATAATACATCATCTAAAATCATTCCCTTTGAACTAATTACTGTAACATCATTTGGAATCAACCTATCGATATGTGAATCATGATTTCCTGGAACCAATATCACTTCCAATGAATTTTTTATCTCTTCAAAAAAATATGGAATATCTTTCCATTCTAAATCTGTTATAGATTGTATGCTTGATTTTACATCTCCTAAAAGAATTAATGTTTCTGGGTTTTCTTTTTTAATAATTTTTGTAACATTTGAAATAATTTCATTTATTGATGAATTTTTTTTAACTGTATTTTTATTTGATGAAAATTTATCTTCAAATCCAATGTGTAGATCAGATATAACTAGATTTTTCCTTTTTTCTTCAAGAATTAATGCTGGTTCGGAATCAATTATTCTTGTTGTTACCATCAAGATTATACGTTTGTCTTAGATTAATCCCTTATGTCTACAAAACAAGAGAGAATAGATTCTATAATTGATGAACGACGTGTAAAACTACATCTGTTTAATCCAAGTAAAAGAGAAATTTGGACCGTTGTTGGTAAAGCTAAAGAACATTGGATTGATCCTATTTCAAAATTTTGTTCTTGTTCTGGATATTATTTTGGCATGATAAAAAACAAAAGTCCTTGCTACCATTTAGAATCAATCTTTAAAGCAAAAAAAGAAAATAAATTTGAAATTATCGAATTCAATGATGATGAATACGAATCATTCATTTCTGGAATTGTTAGCAATTTGTAATCTATTCTAGTTTAATTTCAAAAAGATCATCTTTTGAAACGCCTTTCCAGACCCCAATCATTCCATCAGGTTCACATGCTTCGATTGCTGTGATTTGTTGAATTTTGATATGGTCTGGATTTGGAGGCATCCAAAGCATTGCCATATAGTCACCAACTTCACCTGCTTGTTTTGGGTCTGCCATCACTACGTTTTCTTTTTGAAAACCATTACTTGCTAATGCATTCATTGTTTTTTCATTTAGGTCCATTCTTCCATGAAGAAAGAGATAGACCTTTTTGCTGGAATCTACATCTGCCATACTTTGATTGAGTAAATTCCGCAAATATATCTAGATCGGATAAAAGCATTAGATATTTAAAATACCTGTAAAAATCAGGAATATGGCTGGCG
Organism: Nitrososphaerota archaeon; assembly: GCA_018647405.1. Lineage (GTDB taxonomy): Archaea > Thermoproteota > Nitrososphaeria > Nitrososphaerales > Nitrosopumilaceae > Nitrosopelagicus. The sequence continues at coordinate 45,398 of JABGTD010000044.1, forward strand.
TAGATAAATTTGGAGTAATTTTTTCAGTTGCATTTGTAGCTGCTATGATTATCATTATGGCTACTGTTCTACAAACTGATAGTAGCTTTACAGCATCAACTGACACGACTCCAACTCAAACATATTCTCCACCACCAACTCAAACATATTCTCCACCACCAACACCTCAAGCAGCACCACAAACTTCATCAAGTGACAACTTGAAATATACAATTCGCGGTGGTATAGTTGATTCTGTTTCTCCAGATGAAAAACATAATGCAGTAAAAATTATGATGGATTCTAGATTAGATGGACAATTAACAATTACACTTACTTCTGACTCAGTTACTCCATTTGATGATGGAACATACTTTGTAACTATCGATGGTGAAGAAGTTGAATTTATTCAAGTAGGAAAAAAATTAACAATTGACTTTATGGCAAACTCACAAAAAATTATGATTTACGGTGAAGGTTACAAATCTGGCGGACACGATATGAGTTCTATGGATCATTCTGAAGATTCAAAAGAACATGAAGCAATGATGGCAGCAGACAAAGCAGCAGCAGACAAAGCAGCAGCAGACAAAGCAGCAGCAGACAAAGCAGCAGCAGACAAAGCAGCAGCAGACAAAGCAGCAGCAGACAAAGCAGCAG
>JABGTD010000072.1 GCA_018647405.1 Nitrososphaerota archaeon
GCTTGCCAGCCAGATATCATATCGACCTTGTTTAATGCAACTACAAATGGCACTTTACGACTTTCAAGAATTTTTAAGCTCTCATTTGTTTGAGGTTGAAATCCTCGATTAATGTCAACAACTAAAATTGCAATATCAGCAGCAGAACCGCCTCTAGCTCGAAGATTTGTGAATACTTCATGTCCAGGTGTGTCAATTACTAAAAGTCCTGGAACTTTATTTTCTGCTTTTCCTAATTTTTCATAAAGTGAACCACATAATTTTTGAATAACTTCATCCGGTAAGAAACTCGCTCCGATGTGTTGAGTTATACCACCAGCTTCTCGACCTTGTACACCAGTTCCTCGAACTTTATCTAAAAGGGATGTTTTCCCTGAATCAACGTGACCTAATACAGCCACTATGGGTTGTCTTATACGCAATGTGAATCACTTGAATACCACACTTACTTCTTTATCAAAGCTTTCTGTTGAATCAGATGCATGAATTATGTTTTCAGTGAAACCTAGTCCAAAGTCACCTCTGATTGAACCAGGTTCAGCCTCAAATGATTTTGTTGCACCAACCATTTGTCGAGTTGTAGCAACAGCGTTATTGCCTTCTACAACTGTAACAACAACTGGACCAGATGTCATATACTGTAGAAGTTCGCCAAAAAATGGTTTATCTTTATGAACTGAATAGAATTCTGTTGCTAATTCTTTTGTAAATGTGAACATTTTTAATTTTAAGATTACAAAACCTCTTTTTTCAAATCTTGAAATTATTTCGCCAACTAATTTACGTTGGACACCGTCGGGTTTTACAATGAATAATGTTTGTTCAGACAATTTACTTCTTAACTTTAATTCCGCCTTTAACGAATTTTTTTGTCCATTTGAATTTTCTAGGATCTCGTTTTAGATCAATTGCATTTTTTTTACATTTTGCAGAACAAAACCATCTTACAGTTCCATCATTTTTTACATTCATTGTTCCAGTACCTTTTGCTACAGGACGGTCACAAAAACTGCAAGGTTTTACTAATAGACTCATAATTTATCACTAATGTAATTTCTTTGCCTCACGTTCAGTTTCACGTAAAATAAGAACTTCTCCAACTCTAGGAGAACCTTTTACATTTCTAGTGAGAACGCGGCCTTTGTCTTTACCTTCACGAACTTTAACTCTAACTTGAATAACTTCTCCTGCAATACCAGTTCTTCCGACAATTTGAATAATATCTGCAGGACTTAATTGATCAGATTCTGATTCTTTTTGCTGACTCATTGTTCAGTCGAGCCACCTTTTAGTTTGGCTAGTGATGCAACTACTTCATCTACAATATGTGATGCTTCTCCTGAATCTAATATAGCAGCGGCAGCGGATGTAACATCAATTCCAAGAGCTTTTCCTAGTTCTTGTTTACTTGGAACAAATGCATAAGCTGCTTTTTGCTCTTCACAAATTAGTGGAAGATGTGCTACAACCTCTGGAGGTTCTACATCTTCTGCAATAATGATTAATTTGCTAATTCCACGTTCAATGGCTTTAGTTGCCTCATTTGTACCTCTGACAACTTTACCAGATGTAGCAGATACTCTTAGGGCTTCAAGGATCGGACTAACAAGTTCTTCTGGTGTTTCAATTTTTACATAATACGGTTTAGCCATTATGTGCATCCTCCAAAATGGTCTTAAATATGTTATCAGGAGAGAATTGATTTGGTTTTTTCAACAAAATTAGAGATTAATGAATCAAGATTTTGTTGAGAGTTTGATTCCCCATAAATTCGGATTATTGGTTCAGTTCCACTTGGTCTAATCATAATCCAATTATTTTCATCCACTTGGATTTTGATTCCATCAGAGGTATTTGAATCAGGGAATTCTTTCAAAAGTTCTGAAATAACAATTTCTGATTGTTCTAAAGAACATTCAATTTTTGTTTTAGTAGTAAAACTAGGTGGAAGATTTTTGATGTTTTGACTGAGATTTGATTGGGATTTAGATAAGAGATCTAACATTAATGCCAAAGTCATACCACCGTCTCGGACATGATTATGCTTTCCAAACATAAATCCTCCATTTTCTTCATAACCAACCAATGCATCATCATTTATCATTCTTCTAGAAACTTCTACACTACCAACTTTTGTTCGTACTACATGAGAATTACTTTTATCAACAATAGTTTCAATAATGTTTCCAGAGTTTAGACAAGTCACTACTTGTGAATTTGGATAATGTTGAAGTAAATAATCACAAAGAAGTAAAGCCGAACTATCACCTGTTAAAATTTTTCCAGTTTCATCACAGAAAATGCTCCTATCACCATCTCCATCAAATGCAATTCCAAAGTTTGATTTTGTATTAATAACTAAAGTAGATAATTCATTAAGATTTTGAGGTGTAGGTTCTGAACCACGACCTGGAAAATCACCGTCAATTGTTTCATTTATCGTATATACATCACATCCTAATTTTTCACATAATTGTATTGCAGTAACAGATTGTGTACCATTCCCAAGATCTAGACAAACTTTGAATTTTTTTGCCTTGATAGAATCAACATCAACTAAGGAAATTATTCCATCTATGTATGTAGAAATGACATTTTTTTCTTCAAATGATTTACCAAATATATTAGTCTTAATCCAATTTTTTTCATTAAAAATTTGCTCTATTTTTCTTTCATCTTCACGAGAAACTTCAACACCATCAAATGCAACAGGTTTGATTCCATTATATTTTGCAGGATTATGTGATGCAGTGATCATCAATCCACCGTCATATCCTAATTTTTTTGTTGCATATTCTAAGCAAGGAGTAGGCACAAGTCCAGCCATATAGCAATCTAAGCCTGAATAATTTAATGCTGAAGAAACAATTTTTGCAACAATTGGACTAGAGTGTCTTCCATCATACCCTACCAAAATTTTTCCTTTTTTGAAATATGTTGCTAATGACATAACAAGATCATTAATAAATTCCAATGTAAAGTCCTCAGAAAAAACACCACGAACTCCATTTGTACCAAATAATTTTTTCATATTCTCAATTCAATACCGATAAATTTGTCTGTTGTTGCACAATCCTTGCGGGTGTCGCCCAGCCTGGTCAAAGGCGCAGGGTTTAGGACCCTGTCTCTTAGGAGTTCGTGGGTTCGAATCCCACCACCCGCATTATTTGATTTTTTTTACAAGATACCTTAAGCATATATGACATTAAACAGAAATGTCGGCATTGAAAAAAACATTGATTGGAATTACAGTGGTAGGAAAAGATAAAGAAGGAATTGTAGCTAATTTTACAAATTTTGTTTTTGAGCGAAAGGGAAACTTAGAGAGAGTTAATCAAAATGTCATCAAAGGTCTTTTTGGCATGTATTTGGAAGCATCATTCACAAAAAAGATGGATATTAAGAGATTTGATTCGGATTTAGAAAAATTAGGTAAACAATTGCATATGGAAGTTAATACACATCATGAATCAAATTCACAAAAAAATATTGCTGTCTTTGTAACGAAGGAACCACATTGTCTTCAATCATTAATTCGTGCACAAACAAAAAAAGAACTCAAAGGAAAGATTGCAGTAGTGATAGCTACAGAAAATACTCTTTCAGGAATGGCCAAAAAAGCAAAGTTACCTTTTGTATTAATTAATGAAAAAAGTCAACAAAAAGCTGAAGCCAAAATTATTCAAGTTTGTAAAAAATATGATATTGATTTGATCGCATTGGCAAGATACATGAGAATATTGACACCAAATTTTGTTTGGAGGTATCCAAATAGAATAATTAACATTCATCCATCATTATTGCCTGCATTTCCAGGAGCCATGGCTTATGCACAAGCTTTCGAGAGAGGAACAAAAATTATTGGAGTGACATCACATTATGTTACAGAGAATCTTGATCAAGGACCAATAATTTTCCAAGATTCATTTGATGTTAAACCTGAACACACATTAGAATCAATAAAGAGAGCAGGACAGAAACTGGAAGCAGATGTGTTGTTAAAGGCAGTAAAAATGCATTTAGCAGATAAATTAGAAGTTAGATGGAGAAAAGTACACACCAAGTGATTTGATGATTATTCGTGATCAATTTGATCCTGATTTGAGAAAGATGATCAAAAAAAAGAAACAGATTGCCATCATACCAGTTGGTTCAATTGAACAACATGGTCCACATTTACCAATTTCAACAGATTCAGATATTGTTACAGAAATTGCAATAAAATTATCAGAGAAGATTGATGGAATCGTACTCCCAACAATAAACTATGGAATTTCAGATGAACATTTTCCATTCTTCAATCTAAGCATAAAAAAATCCACATTATTAAGAATTTTAGAGAATGTTTGTGAATCACTAACCAAAAATGGAATTTTTAAAATTCTAATTATTAATGGTCATTATGGAAATTTAGATTCTTTAAAAAGATTTGAAAGAAAGCAGAAGAAGAATCGAAAGATCAAGGTTGTCTCATATTGGAAATATATGGATAGAGAGTTTGATCATGCAGGAAATGTCGAGACTTCCATAATGCTAGCAATTTCAAAGAAAGTCAATATGAGAAAAGCAAAAAAAGGTTTTCAAACAAATGGAATGTCAAAAAAAGAAATTTCAAAAATTAACAAATTGGCACAAAAATCATTTCCAAAAGTTACAGGAAACGGTGTTTGGGGCGATCCAACTAAATCATCATCAACGTTAGGAAGGAAAATCATTAAGGAAGTAGTGAATAATCTTGCAAAAGAGTCAAACTTGACTTACCGAAATAAAACCAAAAATTCACCAGTGAACGTTTAATATACTCCTCATTATTGAATTCAATAAGTGAAATAAATGTCCGTAGATATGGCTGTAAAAGTACTCGATGAAAGTATCAACAAGAACGTACTGATAAAGCTAAAAGGTGGAAAAACCATCACAGGTTTACTTCAAGGATTTGATCAACATATGAACCTGCTACTAGACCAATCAGAAGAAATCCCTTCTGAAGGTGAATCAAAAAGTCTCGGATCCATTGTAGTTCGTGGAGATAATGTAGTTATGATATCTCCTCCAGCAGAATAGGTGTTCTCTAATGACTAGAGGTAC
>JABGTD010000048.1 GCA_018647405.1 Nitrososphaerota archaeon
CAGGACAAGGATAATCCGAAGGGATTTTTCCTAAGACCGAACCATCGAAAGGGATGAGGTCCGGGAGGGAGCAATCCTAAGGTGGAGCATCCACGCTTCCTCGTCTACGTGGGGGATCTTGCATGCCTCGAAATGGGACTATCAGCCTAGACTGGAGCCAGCAGAACTACTACATTAAATTGTGAATCAGAGGAGGAGAAATATGGAAAATTTAATCGGAGTTGGAAACGGACGAACTTACGAAGACTTTCAGAGACAGATTCCTAAACCTGTAAAACCATTGTTTAATCAATTACGAACATACTGCAAGTCATTAGATAAAAGAGTGATAGAAGATGTCAGAATGCATAGAGTAGTTTTTTGTAAAACGATGACTTTTAGATGGTTTGCAGATATGGAACCAACTGAATCCTCAATTATAATTAAAATTCAAAAAGAACGAAAAGCAGAACCTACAATTTTAGAAGTTACGCCAGAACAAGAACTATCAGAATTAGAGTCTACACTAAAAGATGCATTTACAATAATTCGTTAATATCTAACTTCAAAATTTTCAAACTCATCCGTATAGTTCTCATCTAATAATTCAAATTCATCAACACGAGAATTTGCAGGTCCGGTTTTACACCAATTTACAAGATTATCAATATTTTGTTTTTCACCTTCTGCAACAATTTCAACTCGTCCATCATCAAGATTACGAATCCAACCGTTTACATTATTTTTAATTGCCATGACTCTGGTAGATTGTCTAAAAAATACACCTTGTACTCTGCCAGCAACAAAAATATGAATTCTTTTTTGAATCATTCTAGAATATAGATTACCAATCTATTATTTGATAGATTGTTTTCTTTCCTTAATTCTTGCTCTACCAGTTTTCTTTGCAGCAATGCTTCCAACTTTAGCGCCTGGAGGTGCATTACGAGATACAGTAGATGATTGTCCAACATGTTGGTGACGTCCACCGCCGTGAGGATGTACATATGCTGCTTGAGCAACACCTCTGACAATCGGATATTTTTTACCTTTTGATTTAAAACGCATCATTTTAACTCCAGCACGCATTAGTGGTCTATCTTCAACACCACCGCCTGCTAAAGTTCCAATCATTGCTCTATTTTTTGGGTTTAATTTTTTGAATTTACCAGATGCTAATTTCAAAATTACTCCATCGTCTGCATGAGAGAATACGGTTGCATCAGCACCTGCTGATTTCATTAAAGCACCACCATCTCCAAATTGCTGTTCTACATTACAAACAATTGTTCCATCAGGTATATTTTGAATACTAATTACATTACCATCAATAATTTCAGAATTTAGACCAAAATTGATTCTTTGACCAACCTTAGTTCCTAAAGGTGCAGGAATAAATGAGATCGCTCCATCCTCAAATCTTACCTTTGATAGAGGTACATCACGGCCAGATTCATGAACTAAATCAATAATCTCTCCTCGACGTTCCTCATCTAGTGAAAAACTTGGATATTTGGCAGGTTTTAGCTTCTGAGTAGCGGCTGCTCTGAACTGCATGCCTCCACGTCCACGTCTACGAACACCTGGTCTTTTACCCATAGTAACCGATTGTGACTAGAATCATGATTTTAAGCTTGTGATCAGTTTTGAGTCGATCAATAGAATAATACGCTAAATATATAAAAAAAGAATGAAGAGTGATAGATATGAGTGAAAATGGTCTTTCCCTAAAAGTTCTAGAAGCATATACTAGAGATGTTGGAAGAGGAGTAGCAAGAATCGATTATGATTCCATGGATACTCTAAATGCATCAACTGGAGATGTTATAGAATTAAAAGGAAAAAGACGTACTGTTGCAAAATGTTTGCCTTTGTATCCTTCAGATGAAGGTAAGGGAATTATCAGAATTGATGGTTTAGGAAGAAACAATTCTGGAATTGCAATTGGAGATACAATTACTGTAAAAAAGATTAAAGCTGTTCCAGCAGAAAAAGTGGTAGTTGCACCATTAGAAGCAATACCACCAATCGATGAAAGATATTTAGCTGATGCATTAGAAAGTGTACCTTTGATTAAAGGAGATAACGTAATGGTTCCATACTTTGGAGGAAGACTAACGTTCCAAGTAATAGGAGTTACACCTGCTGCAGATGCAGTTCTAGTTACACAGAAAACAACATTCCATATCGCAGAGAAGGGTGAAACACTAAGAGGAGTTCCTCAAGTTACGTATGAAGACATTGGTGGAATTAGAGGTGAGATAAAGAAAGTTCGTGAAATGATTGAATTACCATTAAGACATCCAGAAATATTTGAGAAATTAGGAATTGAAGCACCAAAAGGTGTTTTACTTTACGGACCTCCAGGAACAGGTAAGACACTTTTGGCAAAAGCAGTTGCAAATGAGAGTCAAGCACATTTCATTAGTATTTCTGGACCAGAGATTATGAGTAAATTTTATGGAGAAAGTGAAGCTCGTCTAAGAGAAATTTTTAAAGAGGCAAGAGAGAAAGCACCATCAATTATTTTTGTAGATGAAATTGATTCAATTGCACCAAAGAGAGAAGAAGTAACTGGCGAAGTAGAAAGAAGAGTTGTATCTCAAATGTTATCATTAATGGATGGATTAGAAGCTAGAGGAAAAGTAATTGTAATTTCTGCAACTAACAGACCAAATGCAATTGATCCTGCATTAAGAAGACCTGGAAGATTTGATAGAGAAATAGAAATTAAAGTTCCAGATAAAAAAGGAAGAAAGGAAATCTTACAAATTCACTCAAGAAACATGCCTTTGGCCGCAGATGATCAAGAACTTCCAGTAAATATTGAAAAGATTGCTGCAGTTAGCCATGGTTATGTTGGTGCAGATTTAGAATATCTATGCAAAGAAGCAGCAATGAAATGTCTCAGAAGATTACTTCCAGAATTGAATTTGGAAGAAGAAAAAATACCACCAGAGACACTAGACAAGTTAATTGTAAACGCAGATGATTTCAAAAAGGCTCTAGTTGAAGTAACTCCCTCAGGAATGAGAGAAGTATTCATTGAGAATCCAGATGTATCATGGGAAGAGATAGGCGGTCTTGCAGAAGTCAAACGAGAATTGATGGAAGCAGTCGAATGGCCAATGAAATATCCAGGTCTTTATGATAAACTAGGACATAAAATGCCAAGAGGAATTTTGTTGCATGGACCTAGTGGAACAGGTAAGACCCTAATGGCTAAAGCAGTTGCAACAGAAAGTGAAGCAAATTTTGTTTCTGTAAGAGGACCAGAATTATTATCTAAATGGGTAGGAGAATCTGAAAGAGGAATTAGAGAAATATTCAAACGAGCAAGACAATCAGCTCCATGTGTTATTTTCTTTGATGAAATTGATTCAATTGCACCGATTAGAGGAGCAGGTGGAGAGACTGCAGTAACTGAAAGAGTCGTAAGTCAATTATTAACAGAATTGGATGGAATGGAAAATATGCACGGCGTAGTTGTACTTGCTGCAACAAACAGAGCAGATATGATTGATCCAGCATTACTCAGACCAGGAAGATTTGATAAAATTATTTCAATTCCATTACCAGATAAAGATAGTAGAAAGAAAGTACTTGAAATTCATTCAAAAGATATTCCTTTAGCAGATAAAGACAGTGCAGATGCTATTGACTTTGAAAAACTTGCTGAAATGACAGATGGATTGAGTAGTGCAGATGTTGCATCAATAGCAAACACTGCAGTTTCACTAGTAGTTCATGAACATCTAGATAATGCTGCTCCAGACAAAAATCTAAGTGATGATGAAACAAAGAAAATTGTAGATGCTATTGAAAAGAAAGCAACAGACGCCAAAGTCACAATGAAACATTACGAGGAAGCAGTAAAGAAAGTAAGAGAACAAAAAGATCTCAAGATGAACGATAAACTAGTTGCATCATACTACAGGTAGTTTTAATAAAATACATACCATCTAATTTTCATAAATGTCAGAACTAAAAGGATACAAAGGCAAAATTCGTGATTTCTTAATTTCAAATAAAGTTGATGTAGGAGACTTAGTAAAAATTACTTCAGAATTGACATATTCTGGAATTTTAATGCCTAGATACGAAAGTGGAGATGAATCACATATTGTTCTAAAATTAAAAAGTGGATACAACATAGGAATAAAATTTGAAAAAATAGAGAAATTGGAGAAAATTGGAGAAAGACAACCAAATAACGAGAACTCACAAACCATTGTAAAAAATGAAGAATTACCAAAGATTTTGCTTTTATCAACAGGAGGAACTATTGCAAGTAAAGTAGATTATAGAACAGGTGCAGTTACGCCAGCATTATCTGCAACAGAATTATACGAAGCTGTTCCAGAGATTGCAAAAATTGCAAATGTTGATGCAGAAGTACTATTTTCAGAATATTCAGAGAACTTACAACCAGAACATTGGTTAGAAATTGCAAAAAAAATAGATAGTGTTGTAGATTCAGATTATGCAGGAATAATCATTGCACACGGTACAGATACAATGCATTATAGTTCTGCATTTTTATCATTTGCATTATCTGGTTTTAAGAAACCAATTACATTAGTTGGCTCACAGAGATCATCAGACAGACCATCATCAGATGCAGCATTAAATTTGATTGCAGCAACAAAATTCTTAGTCAATACAAAATCAAAAGGTGTTTTTGTTGTGATGCATCAGAATGAAAGTGATGATGCAATAGCATGTCATTTAGGAACACGTGTTAGAAAAAATCATACAAGTAAGAGAAGTGCATTTCAAACAGTTGGCTCTGAACCAGCATTTGTAATGTATGAGAATGAAATTTTAGAAAATATGAAGAACACATTCTTTAAAGAAAATGAATATAACCCACGAATCAATCTAGATACAAAAGTTGCTCTTATAAAATATCATCCAGGATTTAATCCAGAGATAATTGATTCATTAATAAAATTAGAATATAGAGGAATTATTTTTGAAGGTACAGGATTAGGACATGTAGGAAGAACAATGTATGATTCAATTAAGAAAGCAAAAGAAAATGGAATATTTCTTGGAATGACATCACAATGTATTGATGGACGTGTGAGTATGACAGTGTACGAAAGTGGAAGAGACTTACTCGACATGGGAATTATTCCATTAGAAAACATGATTCCAGAGGTAGCATTAGTCAAAGCAATGTGGGTTTTAGGAAATTGTAATTCAGAGGATGATATTAAAAATATGATGTTGGAGAATTATTCATCAGAGTTTTGAGCGTAAGATGTCAGAATTAGATATTAAAAATATTGGATTAAAGGTTGGTTTAGAGATCCATCAACAACTAGATACAAAAAAGAAATTATTTTGTGACTGTACGCCGATAGAAGAGGAAGAATTTTCAATGAAATTTTCAAGAAAACTAAGAGCGGCAAAAAGTGAATTAGGTAAAATAGATCCTGCTGCACTTTTTGAAAGTACTAAATCAAAAACCATAGTTTACTATGCAAACCCAAAAAGCAGTTGTTTAGTAGAAGAAGATGAAGAACCACCACATGCATTAGATACTGATGCAAAAAATATTGTGCTTTTGATCAGTTCTGCATTAGAATCAAAAATTTTTTCAGAAATTCATGTAATGAGAAAAACAGTAATTGATGGTTCAAACACGACGGGATTTCAAAGAACAATGCTTGTTGCACAAGGAGGGCACATTGAAGTAAACGGGAAAAAAGTAGGGGTTCAATCAATCTGTCTTGAGGAAGATGCGGGAAAATTAATCAAAGATGAAGGAAATCATAGATTTTTTAGTTTAGACAGACTTGGAGTACCTTTAATTGAAATTGCATTAGATCCCGTTGAAGGAGATGCAAAATTTGTAAAAGATATTGCGTTAACATTAGGCAGATTATTACGAGTTACAAAAAAAGTTATGCGAGGAATTGGAACAATTAGACAAGATGTGAATATTTCTGTTGAAGGAGGAGGGGTTATCGAAGTAAAAGGTGTTCAGCAATTAGATCAGTTAGAAAAAATTATTGAATTTGAAGCAAAAAGACAACATGGGTTAAAATTGATTTCAGAGAAAATTAATCAAACAAAATTTTCTGAAATTGATAGAAGAAAAGATGTATTTGATATTACAGAGATAATGCAAGAGTGTAATTCAAATATTATTAAAAAATCAATTGAAAAGCAAGATAAAATTTTTGGAATAAGAATCAAAAAATTAAAAGGAATTTTAGGTTTTGAACCATATTCAGATATTAGATTAGGAAAAGAGATTGGACAATTAGTGAGATTTTTTGGTATTGGTGGTGTTTTTCATTCGGACGAATTACCAAATTATGGAATTGAAAATGCAGACATCAAACGAGTTACTGAAAAATTAGACATTCAAAATGAGGATGCATTTTTGATAATTGCGGGTGGGAGAAATTCAGTTGGTTTTGCAATTGATTCAATAATTAATAGAATTAAGCTTTCAAAGAATGGACCACCTGCTGAAACTCGAGCTGCAACTCCAAATGGAGACACAATATTCCTAAGACCTAGACCAGGTGCATCTAGAATGTATCCAGAAACTGACATACCAACAGTAAAAGTAACGGATGATGAACTTATCAAAGTAAGATCCAATATACCAAAATCATGGGAAGATTCAATCAAAGAACTGGAAGAAAAATATCGAATCAATAATCAGCTTGCTGAACAGATATTTGATTCAGAATATTTTGAGATTTTTGAACAGATATGTTCACAAAAACAGAATTCACCAAATTTTGTCGTATCTATTTTATGTTCAACCATAACTAATTTGGAAAGAAGTGGATTAAATTCTAGTCTTTTGAGTAATGAACACATAAAGAAAACATTTGAATTATTAGAACAAGAAAAAATAAACAAAGAATCAATTCAGATAATTTTTGAACAGATAATGTCTAAGAAAGCAAATGGTGTGTTACAAGCATTAGAAAATGCATCCATATCTCAGTTGACTGAAGATGAATTAGATGAAATCCTAAATAAAATAATTCAAGAAAATATAGATAAAATAAAACAAGAACAAATGCGTGCATTAAGCGGTATAATGGGAATAGCAATGAAGGAAGTTAGAGGTAAAGCATCTGGCAAGATTATTAATCAGAAATTAAAGGAAAAAATTCAGAATTTTCTAAATTAAGAAAATACCAGTAGATGAATAAAAGAGAATAAGTTAAGGGGATTAACTTTCTGTCTTTCTACTACCAGTACCTCTACCAGTTGAACGTGTTCTGCCTTTGGTAGATACTTTTTTTGTCGTTGGAGTTGATGATAATTTTCTTTTTCCCGTACCGCGACCTGTTGAAACACTACGATTTCCTGCAGCTTTCTTTTGGGTCTCCTGATATTCTTTGTAAGAATCTCCAGAGAATGTTGATTTCTTACTAGTGTCAGTCTTTCTACGAGTTGTGCCTCTACCACCAACACGGGTTACTTTTGCCATGGAAAATAGGCAAACTACAGTGTTTTAAAGTTGTTCATAATGATACATAAAATAATTTATGTGGAAAGTTGGATTTAACCCAATTAACTCCTAAAGATAAGGATTTGAACTATGCGTAGATGACCATACTAAACTAACTCCAGTATGAAAATTTGCGTTTTCTAGAATAAGTTCGTTATTCACAAAATATTGAAATGTGAGAGGAATTCTGTAGTTTTATGTCATTTTGGGAAATTGTGTTGGATAACGATAAAGAAAATCTAGGAAGATATAATCAAGAATATTTTACGGAACAAAAAATTGGAGAAATTATCAAAAAACTATATGAACAAGAGATCAAGCAAGGTCATAATCTAACAATCAGATTATCAAAGAAAAATTAATCAGATTTTCTGAATTCATCTAATAGTGACTTTTGTTGTTTTGATAATTTTTTTGGAATTTCTACTACAAGGTGTACAAAAAGATCTCCACGTCGGTTAGAGTTTTGATTAGGTAATCCCTGAGATTTTATTTTTAAAATTGAATTTGGTTGAGTTCCAGATTCAACTTTTAATGTTTGTGTTTTTTCAAGGGTTTTAACATTAATTTCAGTACCTAAACTAGCATCTATCATAGAAAGTTTTGCATCACAGTACAGATCTATGCCATCACGTCTAAAGTGGGAATGTGGTTCAACTCTAACACGTACAATTAGATCACCACTATCCCCATCTGGAATAGATTCACCTTCACCTTGAATAACATAATCGCCATTGTCAATTCCCGATGGAAGATTGAATGAAAGATGTTTTGTTCCTTTAATTTTCCCACGTTGGCATTTTTTACACGGATCTTTAATAATTTCTCCTAGTCCTCGACATGTTCTGCATGCTTGAGCAGTTTCCAGTAGGAATCCACCCATATTTTTTCTGACTCGAACTTGTCCACGACCATTACAATCTTTACAAGTTGCTTTTGATGTTCCAGGTTTACATCCAGTACCACTACAATCAGGACAATCTACATATTTCTGGAGATCAAGTTCAATTTGTTTTCCATGTAATACATCTTCCAGAGTAATATAACATTCATGTAAAAGATCATTTCCACGTGAGCGACCGAATCCTCCACCGCCTCCACCAAATAAATTTTCAAAAACAGATCCGAATCCTCCACCGCCACGTCTTCCTTGACCACTAAATAGATCATTGAAAATGTCATTGAAGTTACCACCTGCACCTCTAAAGATGTCTTCAGTAGAGTATCTTCCATCTACACCTTCGTGTCCATGTTGATCATATAGATCACGTTTTGACGAATCTGAAAGAACAGCATATGCTTCAGAAATTTCTTTGAAGTGCTCTTGTGCATCAGGAGATTTATTTCTATCAGGATGAAATTTTAAGGCTAATTTTCTGTATTGAGATTTAATTTCATCAGGATTAGAAGATTTTGTGACTCCTAATACTTCATAATAATCACGTTTAGCACTCATGAATAATCTGCTTAATCAATTATTAATTAACTAACTCGAAGTATTTTCTGATTTTTGTTCAGAATTAGCGTCAGACTGTTGTTCTCCAGACTGTTGTTCTCCAGACTGTTGTTCTCCAGACTGTTGTTCTCCAGACTGTTGTTCTCCAGGTGGTGGTGATGTGTTTTTGTATAATTCAGTTGTTACTTCATTGACAATTGTTTTCAATGCTTCAAGTTTTTGTTTGATTTGTTCTGAGTCTTGTGATAATGAATCTTTTAGTTCCTTAATTGCATCTGTGATTTGAATGCCTTTTTCTTGAGGGATTTTATCTTTAAGATCTTGATTAACTAATTTTTCAGTAGTGTAAATGAAACTTTCAGCCTCATTTTTAATATCAACTGATTCTTTCTTCTTTTTATCTTCTTCAGCATGACCTTCAGCATCTTCTTGCATTTTTTTAATTTCATCATCTGACATTTTTGTTGTAGATTGAATTGTAATTTTAGCGTCTTTACCTGTACCCAGATCTTTTGCAGTTACATTCAAGATACCATTTGCATCAATGTCAAATTTTACATTGATTTGAGGTACACCTCTTGGTGCAGGTGGAATATCAGTTAGATTAAAAGTGCCTAATGACACATTATCAGCAACCATTGGTCGTTCACCTTGTACAACATTAATGGTAACTGCAGTTTGACTATCTGCAGCAGTTGTGAATGTTTTATCTTTAGATGTTGGAATTGTTGTATTTCGTTCTATAATTGGTTCTCTTACACCACCTAATGTTTCAATTCCAAGAGTTAATGGCGTAACATCAAGTAGTACAATATCACTTGTTACATCACCTGCAATAATTCCTGCTTGAACTGCTGCACCAAATGCTACAGCTTCCATAGGGTCAACACCTGATTCACCATCTTTTCCAACGGAATCACTTACAAATTTTTTGACAATTGGCATACGTGTTGGACCACCTATCAAAACAATTTTTGTAATGTCAGATGTAGAAATTTTTGCATCTTCTAATGCTTTGTCAATAGATGATTTGCATCTTTGAACAATTGGATTAACTAAATCATCAAGTTTTGCTCTTGTAATTTTAACTTCAAGATTTTTTGCACCGGATGAATCTTGAGCAATAAATGGGAGATTTACATCAGTTTCCATTACAGTAGATAATTCAATTTTTGCTTTTTCTCCAGCTTCTTTAATTCTAGTTACAGCTGTACTATCACTAGATAGATCTATTCCTTCTTTTTTCCTAAATTCATCAATTACATAATCAATTATTGCTTGATCCATATCAGCTCCACCTAGTTTTGTATCACCAGATGTACTCATTACTTCAAAGACACCTCCACCCATTTCCATGATTGTTACATCAAGTGTACCACCACCAAAATCAAAAACCAATATTTTCATGTCTTCTTTACTTTTATCCAATCCAAATGCAAGTGATGCAGCGGTTGGTTCATTGATAATTCTTACAACTTCTAAACCAGCAATTGTTCCAGCATCTTTTGTTGCTTGTCTCTGATTATCATTGAAATATGCAGGAACTGTAATTACAGCTTTGTTTATTGTATCGCCAGTAAATGCTTCAGCATCACGTTTAATTTTTTGAAGAATAAATGCAGAGATTTGTTGTGGTTTGTACTCTTTACCTTGTATTTTGTACAAGAAATCTTCTCCCATCTTCCGTTTTGCCTCACGAATAGTGTTTTCAGGATTGGTTACAGCTTGTCTTCTTGCAGGCTCTCCTACTAAAAGTTCACCATCTTTTGAAAATGCTACAACTGATGGAAATGCTTTGCCAGCCACGGTTGTACCTTCTGCGGCAGGAATCAATGTTGGTTTACCGCCCTGCATAACAGACGCAGCGGAGTTACTTGTTCCTAAATCAATACCAATAATTTTTTCAGCCATATTTTCCACATTATTTAATTTTATTTCTTTGATACAATAACCTTAGATGGTTTTAAAATAGCTTTGCCAGAGATATAGCCTTTAGATACCTCTTGAGTGATTGTTCCTTCATCAAGGGTTTCATTTACAATCATAGAAACAGCCTCATGGATTTGTGGATCAAAAATTTTACCAATTGCATCTATAGGTTTAATGTTATTTTCAAATAGGAGACTTTCCATATTTTTTATAACTGCAATAATTCCAGATGTATCAATTTTTTCTTTAGATAGTGAATTTTCAGCACGAACAAAATCTTCATAAATATTAATAAAATTTAGAAGTAGATCGTTAGTTTTACTAGAAACTCTTTGAGATATTTCAACTTGTGTTCGTCTTTCTAAGTTTTGATAGTCAGCTAATGCACGTTGCCACTTATCTTTTAAATCAGAATTTTCTTCTTGTAGTTTCTTAATTCCATCATCAATTATATCTAAATTATCTCCAGATTCTATCTTTTCTTCATTGGTTGATTCTTTATTTTCAGACATTATTGATCATTTAATTTTTGAACATATTATTTTTGTGATATTAGTTGACATAATGGATTAGCTTTGAGTATAATTAATTCATCGTCTTTATTATTTTTCATCATATAATCAAAATCATGTTTTGAACAAACAACTACAATTGTAGTTTTATCATTTTGAAATATATCTACAGGTTGACTAATTGATTCAACATCACCAATGTAATCTTTAAGTTTAGTTTCTAATTCTTGAAGTTTTTCAATTTTTTCTCCTTTCATTTCATGTTGATCTAAAGTCCATAAGAGTAGAATTTTTGTTCTGCTTGCCTTTAATTCGTTTTTCTTTAAAATTAACCTAGTTTCATCAATTAATCGTTTAATGTATCCATCTAATCCTTTCATACTTCCATTAATCAGGTACATCAAACTACTTGCACCTTCAAATGAACTACTTAAAGATCTTAAATCAAATAGACCATTAATTAAATCATCAAGAAAAAGTTCTCCTAATTTTTCTGAATTTAAATCTGATTTAGTTACTGAATCTTTAGCAAATTTGCAAACTTCAAGTATGCTTGTTTGACTAGAAAATTGTTTTAAAATATCGATAGCATGAAAATATTCTGATGAACTTAATGTTAAAAAATTGAAGTTCTTGTCATTAGTAAATAATTTTTTTAAAGTATCATTTTCTCCACCATCTGATGAACCAATGTATGATTTTATTGTAGATTCTTTTGAAAGAGGGTAGTAAAAATATGAGATATTCTTTCCCACTTTCAATCCAGTAACATGTTCTAGTAATGATATATTTTCAGAATTTCCACCAAAACCAGTACCTAACCCATAAACAACATTACAACCTTTTTTGATATTTGATACTGCATCTTTGAATTTTGAATTTATCTCAATTTTAGTATCTTGACCAATTTTTCTAATTCTCGGTGCAAAAATTAGTACTTGTGCTGTTGAAATTGCTGCATCAATTGATGTCATTGCAAGTAATGGTTCATCATCTTTTAATGCCTGTACAGAAGGATATGACTTCGCAATATCTTGTTTGATAGAGATAGCTGAAGGAGTAGATTCATCAATTATGTGAACATCACCCCCATTAAGAGCAATTTGGCACGCAAGTGAATAACCTTCAGTACTTAATCCATAAATTACAACTTTTGTTGCCATTAAGGACTATAATATCAAGACTAAGAAATACTTATTGCAGTTATCTATGAAGTGCTAATACTTGAAGATCTGGTTTGACATTTTAACACCAAAACAATACTTGTTTTTTGAATATTTTGTATCAAAACTTAGAAAACAACACAAGATTGTTTGTACATCTAGAAAATATGAACAAGTAAATGGTATTGAAAAATTTGGTTCAATTAATCCAATAATAGTTGGAAAACATGGAGGTAAAAATAATCTAAATAAATTACTAGAAAGTTTGAATAGAAGTAAATTATTAACAAAGAAAATTGAAAAATGGAGTCCAGATTTACTAATTAGTTTTTGCTCTCCTGAAGCATCAAGAGTTGCATTTGGATTAGGTATTCCACATATAGCATTTTCTGATTCACCTCAGGCAACAGCAGTAATGAAATTATCACTTCCTTATGTTACAAAATTGTTAATACCATGGATTATTCCAAAAGAAGATTTCAAAGAATTTGGTATTAATTATAAAAATATTATAAAATATAGAGCGATTGATGCAGGAGTAATTATTAAAAATTATAAAAAAAATAAACAAAAAAAATTAAATAAAAAAAAGATAATTCTAATTCGACCTGAAGAATCAGAAGCAGCATATATTACAAAGAAAAGTAAAACTATCAAAATTATTAAAAAGATTGTTGAAGACTTTCCTGATGAACAAAAAATTGTTTTATCTAGATACAAAGATCAATCTAAAAACTTAAAGAAAATTTTTGGAAATAATATTTCTCTTTTATCAAAACCAGTTAATGGAAAGAAATTATTAAACAATATAGATTGTTTTATTGGATCAGGAGGAACGATGACTGCAGAATCAGCACTATTAGGAATTCCAACTATTTCATTAAATTCAGTCCCAAATAGGATTGAAGGTTTTTTAGTTAAAAAGAGAATAATTGTTAGAAGTGAGAATTCAGATAGAATTTCTAGAGAAATATTTCAGTCATTAAATAATCTTGAAAATATAAAGAAAAAGAAAGAAAAAGCAAAAAAATTAGTTGCATCATTCGAAGATCCATATCAAATTCTTTTAAAAACTATGAAATCATTATAAAATAATATTATAGGGGTGAATTGTTTTTTTATTTAGAAGCCCAGTAGTGTAGCGGCAAGCATAGGGGCCCTTGGAGCCTTTGACCTCGGTTCGAGTCCGGGCTGGGCTATACTATTTTTTAAAAATCTAATTTGGTTAGTAACTTTGTGGCAATAACAAATAGAATTGCAGCTAATGCGACTAAAACTAACATTTCAGTAATTACGAAATCCGTAACTTGACCAAAAATTCCAGCTCGTATGATATCTACCAAATACGATAATGGATTTAGATAAAATATGGTTGCTAATGGTTGTGGTGCACCCTGAACAGGATAAAATGCTGTACTTGCAAATGCACAAAAAAGAAATACTGTGTTAATAATTACATTAAATCCTTCACTAGAACGCAGTTTTACAGAAATTATTGATGCAATTGAACCAAATAATATTGCACCAACTACTGAACCAAAAATTATTAGAGGAATGGTCACAATATTAAATTCAACAGAGTCAAAAAATACAGGGTAACCTACTGCAGTGATTAATGCAGCACTAAATAATCCAATAATTCCAATTGTTGCAATGTTACTTAGGATGTAATGAGTTCTTGTAAATGGACCAGACATGATTTGTTCAAACATACCATGGCGTCTATCATTCCAGATTATTATTCCAGAAATTAATGTACTATTCATAATGTTAAAACCAATCATACCAGATGCAAGAAATGCAGGATAATCTAGATTTTTTCCTCCAAATGGAACACTGTCAATTAATGATGTGTAAGCAAAACCTGCAACAAAAATATAGATTAATGGAAAAAGGATTTGCCAAATAATAAATCCAGGATTTATAGAAATTGTCAAATTCCTATTTACTAATCTAATTATTGGATTAATTTGAATCACCTACTACTTTGAGAAATATTTCTTCTAGATTTGTTGGAATTGCAGATAAATCATTTATTTTAGTTTCAGTTTCATTTAAAATTTGTAAAATATTCATTAATATGATTTCAGATTTTGTAGAATTGATTATGACAGTCGGTTCAGGTTCTAATTTAATTTGGCATTCTGGAATCTTAGATAATTTAGATTTTAGTTCTTCAGAGACTTTAGAAATATGAATTTTAATTGTTTTTTCATGACCAAATCTATTTTTTAATTCAGATGGAGAATCAACTGCCATTATTTTTCCATTATTTATGATTGCAATATTATCACATAGATATTCAGCTTCAGAAAGAACGTGAGTTGTATAAAAAATTGTAAGTCCAGAATTTTTTACTTGTTCTCTGAGAAAATCCAATAATTTTCTTCTTGCAGCAGGATCTAGACCAACGGTAGGTTCATCTAAAAACAATAATTCCATATCGTGCATAAACTCTCTTGCCACCTGTACCCTTCTACGTTGACCAATTGATAGATCATCCATTTTCTTTTTTCTAATTTCTTCTAAACCAAAAGCAGAAAGTAGTTCTTCTGTTCGTTTTTTCCGTATTTTTTTATCAATATTCCACATCATACCATATTTTTCAAGAGATTTTTCGGCTGAAAGAGTTGGTTCATAGCTAGGTTGTTGTAAAACAACTCCAATTTTTTTTCTAATTTCAAGAGGATGTTTAGCTGAATCTATGCCTAGTACAGAAATTTTGCCATTAGAAGGAGAAATGAGAGTTGTTAAGAGTTTGATAACAGTAGATTTTCCTGCACCATTTGGTCCTAAAAAACCAAAAACTTGACCAGATTCTATTTGAAGATCTACACCATCTACTGCAAGTGTAGAAGCGTATTTCTTTCTCAAGTCTTTTGTTTCAATACATAACATAATTGAGATTTATACAAACCACTAATGTGTTTAATGATAATTTTATTAACAATCTCTTTCTTGTAATAATAATTGTCTGAATTTGAAGAATTAATATCAAAATTATTGGAAAAAGTTCCTGAATTATCTAGATCGGTAATTGAAGAGAGAATAAATGAGAAAAAAGAAAAAGTTGGTGCAGGATACTTGACAGATCAAGGAGCCATTTTCCTAGTTGCAGCCGATTTAGGCGTATCACTAGAACAAACACAAAATTCAGAAGTAGCAATAAAAGATCTCTACATTGGTGCAAAAGAAGTAACGTTAGAAAGTAGAGTTTTGAATATTTCACCTACAAAACAGTTTACAAAAAAGGATGGCTCTTCATTTTCTTTGAGAACAATTACAGTTTATGATAATAATTCTACTGCAAGTGTAAAGCTATGGGATGAGAAAGCCAATCTTCCAGGACTAGAAGAACTAAAACCTGGAGATTTGATAAAAATTATCAAGGCATATGTAAAATCAGATTTAACAGGAGCTCCTACAATAAACATTGGTTCTGGTTCAACAATAGAAACATCTGAATCAGAAAGTGACATTGTTTCAATTGATTCAAAAATTAGTGATGTAAGTGAAATTAAAGATGATCAAAGAGACTTGATTATTGCAGGAACATTAGGTAGTGCAATGAGTTTACTTGAATTTACAAATTCAAAAGGTAAACCTTCAAAGGCTTTAAAATTTAGATTAAGAGGTGCGAATAAAAATTTAGTCAATGTAGTGCTTTGGGGAAAAGATGAATCAATTCTCCCTAAAGTAATTAATCAAGATGCTAAAGTAAAATTATTTGGAGTTAGAACAAAGACCGGAATGCAAGGATTAGAAATTCACGGAAATGATGCAACAATAATTGATGTTGAAGGGAATGCAGAAATTCAACCAACAATAGTAAGACTTCTAGCAATTGAAAAGGATCAATCAGGCAATACAATAGGTTTAGCCATAGATAAATCAAAAAAATTAGTCAGAATTACAGATGTTGCAAATACAATTGGCAGTTTTGTGAAAGATGATATTTTAGAATGTATGCCATCAAAAATTTTTGGAAATACAATGCAAATTGATCAAGATTCATTTGTAAGAAAAATTGATGATAAAACTGTCCCAACTATAGCAGAGATTAGAACAAAAATTACAGAAGTTAAAGAAGGTAATGATTATTCGGTAGAAGCAATTGTTCTAAAAGCACCAGAAAGAAAAGATATTCAAACTAAAAACGGTGATAACATACAACTATCCGAAATGTTTGTTGAAGATGATAGTGGACAAGTTTGGATTAAAGGATGGAGACAACAAGCAGACTTGATGGATAGTTTTACACTAGGAGATATAATTACAATTTTAGGAGTTAATGCAAGACCTGGACTAGAAGGAAAATTAGATTTAGTATTAACACCTTATTCAAAAATAATTAAGAAAAACTAATCTTTCCAAAATCCTCTTGTCAAAGTATAAGTTTTTTCTGCAATAATGATTTGTTTTATCAAATAATCATCGTCATCTTCCAATCTATTTTTTAGAATTCTAGCTCCAGTATCAGGACCAACTCCATAACCAGCCATAACGATTAAAGCTGTTTTTCCAAAACTAGACAATAATGATGAAACTTTCCAAGCTTTGTCAAAATTCTTATTTTCATCAGGAGTTAGTTTTTTTCCTTGATGCTTTTTTTGAATTGTTTTTACAAGTTCGTGATCGTATTCATAAGTAGAGGTAATCTGTTGGCCTTTACAATATTTACATTTGAGCGGATGATTTTCACTAGGAGTCATAACTCGTTGCCAAATCCCACATCGTACGCAAATCAATCGTTGTTTGGTTTCCATAAGACGTTTTCTAACCTTTAGTAACATTTCTTTGTCTATACTTGCAGGATTTGTGTACGACATTATAGTTTGATCTAATACTGGTTCTGCCAATTTAGAGAATTTATCAACATCAATCCATTCAATTTCAATTTTATTTTGTTTAATTAATTCAATAATTTTTTGAGTACCTTCAAGATCAAATTTTTCGTGAAATAGTTCTCTAAATGCTTCTTTTACAAGAGGTGTGTCAATATTTCGTTCAAAATCATACCTAACCTCATTTTTTACATAAACATCACCTCGGTCATAAAAACCAAATTTCTTTCCTACGCAGAATGTTTTCCAAGTAACATCATTTTTACCCTTTAACGCTACTGACATTATATCATTAATATCAAAATTAGAAGAAAATACATCAGTAATGTGTTTTTTTGTGAATTTAGATTCAACAGATAAAAGAATTCTATATGCATCAGAACTAGATTTAACTCTAGAAGCTAAAGAAGCATCTAACATGGTTTCTAGAATAACTTTTAATGTTGAATTAATTTTTGTTCCAAAACATGAATGTAAAATTAATACACTTTGCTGTGGAAGGCGATGTGATTCTATAACAATTGTTTTTTCATCTGGCATTTTAGTAAAATCTAAATTTAAAACTATATCATTCATCATTTTTACAGAGCCATTACGAACTCTAGTTCTAAAGGTTCCAACTTTGTTAGCAGTTTTGTAATCAACAGGTATGTTTACACCTTCCCATTTAGGAACCGGTATTTCTTTTGAGGATCTAATAGGTAAAACATTTACTTTGAATGCTTTTTCATCTATGTTTAAAACTCTCCATTGGGAACCACGTAAAACAAATATTTGATCTTTATCAAGATCACCTACAAATCTTTGATCTAACGTACCAATGAATTTGTTCTCTATGGTATCAATTACTTTAAACTTTAGAATATCTGGAATTGTAGATAGATTTTGAAAATGATATTTTGTTGCAAAGAAAGCATTATTTTTTTTATATTCAGTTTTTTCTTCATTAAAAATTATTAAATTTTGATTTCCAAGAATATCTAAAACATCAACAAATTCTTCTAACGTGATATCTCGAAAGGGATACGCTTGTTTTGTTAGTTTAAGCGCAGCTTCAATAGGAACATTTCCTACTTGCATAGATAATCCAACTAAATGATGTGCAAGAACATCTAAGGATCCATTGTGTATTTTTTGTTCTTCAATTGAACCTTCTTTGATTCTTTCAATTATTGCTTGAATTTCAAATTCGTCATCTGCACTTTCAGTAATGATTAATCCTCTAGCAGAATCACCTCGATTATGTTTACTTCTTCCTATTCTCTGCATAAATTTTGAAACTTGTCTTGGTGATCCATACTGAATAACTAATTCTACAGAACCAATATCAAGACCTAATTCAAGTGAGGATGTACAAACAACTATACCAGATTTTCCTTCTCTAAGAATATCTTCAGTTTCCTCTCGAACCTGTCTTGAAAGTGATCCATGATGTAATTCAACATTGAGTGATGTTTTTTGTTTTAAAATAGATGATAAACGCTCAGATTCTCCTCGTGAGTTTGTAAATAACAAAACGGGAGAAGTGATTTGTTGTTTTTTCACATATTCAATAATTTCAACAGCAACATCATCCATTATTCCATCAACAAATACAACATCCACATCATAATTTCTAAGAGATGTATCGTGAATTAGTTCAAATTTTCTTTCTGAACCAACTAAAAAACGTCCAGCTTCTTGAGGATTACCAACAGTAGCGGATAATCCAATACGATGAATTTCATTTTTTGATTTTATTTGTAACCGTTCAAGACTAAGAGACAATTGTGAACCTCTTTCACTTGCAAGTAGTTCATGAACTTCATCAATAACTACCCATTCTAGATCAGATAATGCTTCAAGATGTTTTTTTTGTGATAATAAATTTACAAGTGTCTCAGGTGTTGTAATTAAAATATCAGGAGGGTTATCTGCAATTCTTTTTCGGTTTGCTTGTGTAGTATCACCATGTCTAATCTCAATTTTTAAATCTTCATTTTCAGCATAGTGAATAATTCTTTTGAAAACATCTCGATTTAAAGCTCGAAGTGGAGTTATGTAAAGAACTTTTATTTTATTTAGAATTTTTCGAGTTTTTAATTTGGAAAATATTGGGATAGTTGCACATTCAGTTTTACCAGAACCAGTTGGTGCAATAATTAAACAATTTTTTTCTTCTAGAATTTTAGGAATTGCAATTCTTTGGATTTCAGTTAAAGTTTCAAATCCTATAGACTTGAATTTTTTTGAAATTACAGGATCAAGTGTCTTGTTTTTTTTCTTGTCTAAGTCTAGTTCGCTCATAAATCATCACACCTGCAACACCTAATGCTAATAAAATTACAGTAATTGTTGGAATAGAATCAAAGATATCTGCCATGTCATAATTTATTCAACCGACGTTAAATAGATTCAGTTTCTTCTATTCCAGAATTTGTTATTTTATAATCAAATTTTGTTTCATGGATAAATGGAGATGAAACTTTACAGATATAATTATTTTTGATTTTTTCTAGTTTAATTTTTTGATGAATGTAATTTTCAAGATGCATATGCATTCTTTGATAGTTAATATCATCATGAGAGAAAATTTGATTAGTGATTATAATTGGAATATTCTTTAATTGAGTCAACTTAGTAAGTTTGACAATATAATTACCGAAATTGATATTTTTTTCAATTAAATGTTCTTTTTTTGTATATTCAAATGCAAACAGATCAGTTATGTTGTCAATTATGAGTAATGAAAAATTATCATTCTCAAGATTTTTTAAAATTTCAATTTGTTTTTGAGTATCAGTTACACGTGAAACATGTAAATTTTCAAGCAGTGTGGCAGACAAATTTCTGGATTGTATGATTTGAAGAAATCTCTCAGGTCTAAATTCTACAGTGGTGTCAATAAATAATATTTTCTTATTATTACTTAATGACTCAATTGCAAATTGTAAAGCAAGTTGTGTTTTTCCAGTTCCACGTAAACCTGAGATCTCGGTAATTATTCCATTTTGTAATCCACCTGAGAAAATTTTATCTAATGAATCGATCTGTGAGGAAATCATACAATAGATAATAAATTATAAAAATAAAAAGTTCTTTCTAATCTAAGCAAGACTTTATATTCTATAGAAATTCGATTCAACACAAGAGAAACTTTATGTCACAAACTACAGCTGCTAAAAGACCACTTACAATTTTACAAAAGAATGTAAAAAAAACTGTTATTGTAAGATTAAAGAACGAAGTTGAGTATAAGGGAAAAATGAAAAATGTTGATTCTTACATGAATTTGATTATGACTGAGGCTGAAGAATTAGTTGATGGTAAAACAGTCGGTAAATTTGCTAGAGCAATTTTAAGAGGCAACAATGTACTGTTCATAAAATTAGAAGACGAAATCTAATTTTATAATCATGACCAAAAATTATCTATTTACATCTGAATCTGTTACCGAAGGTCATCCAGACAAAATTTGCGATATGATATCAGATTCAATTTTAGATGAATATCTAAGAGGGGATCCAAATTCAAGAGTTGCAGTAGAAACAATGACAACAACCAATTTTGTGGGAGTAGCAGGAGAAGTTACATCAAAAGCAAGTTTTGATATTGAAAGTGTTATACGAAAAACAATTACAGAAATTGGTTACGACAATCCAGACTTAAAATTTGATTCACACTCTTGTGAAGTAATGATAAAATTAGATCCACAAAGTCCGCATATCTCCCAAGGGGTTACTGCTAATGATGAAAAAGAACAAGGAGCAGGTGATCAAGGTTTAATGTTTGGATATGCCAGTAATGAAACTGAAGAGTTAATGCCATTACCAATACTTTTGGCTCACAAATTAACAAAAAAATTAACAGAAGTTAGAAAAAGTAATGAACTAAAATGGGTAAGACCTGACGGAAAATCCCAAGTATCAATCAGATATGAGGATGATAAACCAAAAGCAATTGAAGCAATAGTACTATCTACACAACATTCTCCAGAGATAACAAATGAAGAGATTACAACACAATTAATTGAACATGTGATCAAACCGGTCTGTGGAAGTCTTTGGAATGAAAATATCAAGATTCATGTAAACCCAACAGGTAAATTTGAAATTGGCGGACCACATGGTGATGCTGGTTTAACTGGAAGAAAAATAATTGTTGATAGCTATGGTGGAATGGGTCGACATGGTGGTGGAGCATTTTCTGGAAAGGATCCATCAAAAGTAGATAGATCAGCATGTTACATGTGCAGATATGTTGCAAAAAATATTGTTGCAGCAGAATTGGCAGATAGATGTGAAGTACAAGTTGCTTATGCAATTGGAGTTGCAGAACCAGTTTCGCTAATGGTAAATACATTTGGTACAAATAAAATTTCAGAAGACAAAATTGAGGAATTGGTTAAAAATAATTTTGATATGAGACCAGCAGGTATTGTATCACAATTAGATTTGAAGAGACCAATTTACAAAAAGACCGCAGCATATGGTCATTTTGGTAGAAATGAGCCAGAATTCAACTGGGAAAAAACAGACAAAGCTCAAACATTAAAAACAGAATCAGGTATTTAGTGATTCTATTTTTTTGAAATTAAAATTACATAAATTTTGTAATCTTTTATGATTTCCAACATAATTACCAACTAGTATATTCAAATCTTCAACACCATATTCAAAATTAATATCATTTAATGCTTTTTTATATGCAAGTTCAAGATTTATTTTTTTAATTTTTATTTTAGGAGAAACAGATTTTTTGATAAGATTTTGAAATGTTATTTCTTTCGGTCCTACTAGATCAATTATTTTATTTGAAAACTTTGATGAGTGTAATGCAACATTTATGCATCTGCAAACATCATCAATAGATATTGGTTGGAGAAGAAATTTTCCAGAACCAGGTACAAGTATCTGTTTTTTTAGAATTTGTTTTAAGATATTTTTTGTCAAATAATCATCATTGCCTAAAATGTATGAAGGTCGAAATATTGTATATTTAAGACCAGATTTTTTTATTAATTGTTCAGCATTGAATTTAGAAATAAAATATGAAGAACGTGAATTTTTTGAAACTCCTAAACCACTAAAATAAATTATATTTTTAATATTATTTTTTTTACAAAGATTAATCACAGTCTTTGTTAGTTCAATGTTAACTTGTACAAATGAATCTTGATCAACAGATTCTGAACCAACTCCCGCAAGATGAACAAAATGTGATGTATTTTTTAATGAAGGGAATTTATTGTTTTTAAAATTTTGACGAGATATTGGAATTGATGAGATCCCATTTACATAAAGAAATTTTCGTAGGTTTTTTCCAACAAAACCTTTTGCGCCAGATATAACTATACGATCAATAATTTCCGTACGCATGATAAAATGATAAAATATTTTATTTTAAACATATCCAGAGAAGGTACATGACAACAAAAATTCATGTGAAATTTGGTAAAAGTGCACAAGAATGTAGAGAGATTTTAGGAGTGACCAAAGATTCCAGTCATAAAGAGATCAAACAGGCCTATAGAAAATTATCTTTAAAATATCATCCAGATAAAAATACTGAAAGCAATGCTAGTAAAAAATTCAAAGAAATTACAGAAGCATATCAATATCTAAAATCTCATCGAAAAAGCCAATCAAATAAAGATGAACATGTATCAGGAGAGGATTATCAAAATTTTTGGAAAGCGCAAGGAGAAAAGATGGGAGATGATATGAGATTTAATTTAGAGGAATTGAGAAGAGAAAATAAAAAATTTGGAGGAGATTATAATCAAGAGACACATAATAGAGAAAAACCAATATCACAAAAAACAACACATTTGTTACTTTATGGAGGACTAGGTGTTGTTACATTATGGATTATTCTCAATGAAATTCTTCATTTGTAACAAAAGTTATTACATAAAAAATTAAAAATTTCACGTGGATACAAATAAAGAAACTAAAAAGAAATTACGTACAGGATTTACAACTGGAAGTTGTGCTACAGCATCATCAAAGGCAGGAATTTTATCAATTATTAATCAAAAGAAAATTGAACAAATTGATATCATATTACCAAAACGCTCAAGATTAGATATTAAAATTAATTCATGTGAGTTTACCAAAGATTCAGCAAAGTGTTCTGTAATAAAAGATGGCGGAGATGATCCAGATGTAACACATGGTGCAGAAATTATTGTCAACATTGAGTTAACAAATGAAATTGGTGAGATTGAGATTGACGGTGGAGAAGGCGTAGGTCGAGTTACTAAGCCAGGATTAGGATTAGAGATTGGAAGTGCTGCAATTAATCCAACACCAAAGAAAATGATTTTGGAAAATGTTAAAGAAGCTGGTGAAGAATTACTTGAAAAAAATGGAATCAAAATTATAGTATCTGTACCAAAAGGAAAAGAGTTAGCGACAAAAACAGATAATCCAAGAATTGGAATAATGGGAGGAATTTCTATTTTAGGAACAAGTGGAATTGTAATTCCATATTCAACTGCATCATTTGCAGCAGCTATACGACAACAGATTGCAGTTGTAAGTTCTATGAATGATGACTATGTTGTTTTAACAACTGGAGGAAGAAGTGAAGATTTTGCAAGAGAAATTATAGAATTACCAGATCATTCATTTATTCAAATGGGAGATTTTTCAGGTTATACAATTAAACAATGTGCAAGAAAAGAATTGAAAAAAGCATATGTTGCAGGATTCATTGGTAAATTAGCAAAAATGGCAGCAGGTGTGAAACAGACTCACGTAAAAGGTGGAAAAGTAGACATGAAATTTCTTTCTGAACTTGCAAAAAGATGTGATGCAAAAACAGAAACAATTGAAAGAATTTTGAGAGCAAATACTGCTAGAAATGTTCAAGAGATCATCATGGAAGACAAAGTAGATGGATTTTTCGATCAAATTACAAATGAAACATGTAAACAAATGATACAACATTCAGAAGGAAAAATTCCAGTTGAAGTAATACTATTTGATTTTGATGGTAAAGTGTTATCCAGAACAAAAATGGATACAGAGACACTTTAAAAATATAGCAAGGCATTTAATTAATTCAGAATTTTTAATATTATGAAGAAAATAGCTGTTTTAGCAATCACAAAAAATGGAATAGAAATAGGTTTAAAATTAAAAGAATATTTTTCAGATTTTGAAATATTTGCCCCAATAAAATTTTCAAACGATAATGAAAAAATTCAGTGGTATGAAAATTCTACAACTCAAAAAATTGTTGATTTGTTCAAAAATAATGATGGAATAATTTGTTTATTTTCATTAGGCGCAGTAATTAGATTACTTGCACCACACATCAAAGATAAGAAAACAGATCCTGCAGTAATTGTAATTGACGATAATGCAAATTTTGTGATTAGTGTTTTATCAGGACATTTAGGAGGAGCAAATGAGTTATCAAATGAAATTGCAGAAAAAATGGGTTCTACACCAATTATAACTACAGCGGCAGATGTTAACAAAACAATAGCAGTAGATCTTGTTGGAAGAGAGTTTGGTTGGAAAATTAATGATGACAGTAATGTAACTAGAATTAGTGCATTCATGGTCAATAAAGAAAAAATAGGAGTTTTTCAAAATATAGGTAAAAAAGAATGGTGGAAAGGAAAACTTCCAGAAAATATTACATTTTTTTCAGACATGAAAGAGTTGAAAGATTCGGATTCTAAGGCATATTTGATAATTACAAATGATGAAATCAATGATGAGGAAGTAGAGAAAGATTCTGTAGTATATAGGGTTCCAAATTTGGTTGTAGGAATAGGATTACACTGGAACACATCTAAAGAAACTATTTTGAATGGAGTAAATGAAACATTAGAAAAGTTTGAATTAAAACAAAATCAAATAGCTAGGTTTGTATCTATTAAAAAAGACAAAGATGTCATAGGATTGATTGAATTGGGTAAAGAGATGAATATACCAATAGAATACATTGACAGAGAAGAATTAGCAACAATCACTGCACCAAATCCTTCAAAAACAGTTCAAGCATTTGAAGGAACTGCAAGTGTTTCAGAGGCTGCTGCAATAAAATCATCAGAAGGTGAATTAATAGTTGAAAAACAGAAATTTCCTCCTAACCTAACAGTGGCTATAGCGAGGATGATAAAATGAAAAGAGGATTAATGATAATTGATAGAGGAAGTAGAGAAAGAGAAGCTGGTGAAGAACTAGAAATGATTTGTGAAAAAGTTAAACAAAAAGGAAATTATGATTTTACCGAGTTTTGCTTTTTAGAAGTTGTTCCACCATTTATTGAAGATGGAATGGATACGTGTTTAAAAAAAGACGTTGAACAAATGACAATAGTTCCATATTTTCTATATCCAGGTAGAAAAGTGAAGATCGCAGTGGCAGATGCAATGAAATATCAAAAAGATACCAACATCAAATTTCTAGTTACAAAACCAATGACTATGCACAAAAAATTAGTAGAATTAGTAGATAACAGAGTAATTACCACATTAAGAGAAAATTCAGTAGATATTCCAAAAGAAAAGGTCGATGTTTTGATAATTGGACACGGAAGTAAAGATCCAAATTCAGGAATATCAATTGATTATGTTGTAGATGAGCTAAAACCCTCCTATAGAAATGTCAGTCGATGTTATTTGGAAATTGAAGGACCAACAATAGAAGAAGGAATACAAGCATGTCAAAAAGACGATCCAGAAGTTTTGATTATTGTTTTTTACTTTTTACACGAAGGAGCACATGTGAAGATAGATGTCAATAACGATCTGTTACCAGCATTAGATAATGCAAATTTAAAGAAAGTATTTGTTACAAAACACTTGGGTACAGACGAAAAAATGATTGATTTAATTTTAGAAAGAGCAAAAGAGGTAGAAGATGCAAACTAGAAAGGGTCAAGAGATAGAAGATGAAAGTATGCAGATCATTGAAAGTGAGATCGGTTCTCACCCATACAATGAAATGGAATGGCCAATTGTTAGAAGAATAATTCATTCAACTGCAGATTTTGATTTTGCTAGAGAAAATAAGCTTCTTTTTCATAAAGATGCAATTTCAAATGGAATTAATGCATTAAAAAATGGACGTAGTATAGTTGCAGATGTAAATGGCGTTATTGGATTAATGAATAAACAAAATCCAAAAGATTTTGGAAATAATATGATTTGTAATATTTCAGATCCATCTTTAATGGAATCTGCAAAAAAAGCAGGAAAAACTAGAGCACAAATGTCTATGAGAGTGGCTGAAAAAGAAATTGATGGAGGAATTGTTGTTGTAGGAAATGCACCAACCGCACTTTTAGAAGTAATGGAAATGTTTAGAGAAGGATTGGTAAAACCTGCATTGGTAGTTGGTATGCCAGTAGGTTTTGTTTCTGCAGTAGAATCAAAAGATGAGTTATCAAAAACAGAAATTCCATTTATAACAAATATTGGTCGTAAAGGAGGAAGTCCTTGTGCATCTGCAATAATAAATGCATTATACAAATTGTTAAGACAAGGAAATAACTAGATCTTCAAAGTACTTTCAATTAAATTTGAAGCAAATTTTGCACTATCAAAATAAAGATGACAATATGATGCTATCGTATTATATTCAGTTAATGCATCTTTGTGAAATGAAATTCCTTCTCCGATTTTTAAATCATAAAGAAATTTTGAATCTTTTGATACATTAATTATTTTTGAATAATGAAATTCATGTGCACGAAAATTACGTGGTTTAGATAAAATACAATTTGAATTAATTTTTCCTTCAGTATAATTTAATGTCATTTTTTTTGTCATTACAGTGTCTACATCAAATAGACCAACCATTTTAGATTTTTTCTTTCCATAAGTAATTGAGTTTGTAAGATACATGAGTCCGCCACATTCTGCATAAATTGGTGTTTCATTTTCAGCATTATTTTTTATGGATTTCTTCATTGACGAGTTTTTTGCTAAAGATGACGCCAAAATTTCAGGAAAACCTCCGCCAAGATAAATTAAATCACAAGTGGGTACTTTTTTATCATTAATTGGACTGAAGAATTTTATTTTTGCACCTTCGCGTCTTAATGCTTCAATATTATCATGATAATAGAAATTAAAAGAATTATCAAGAGCAATAGCAATTGAGACTTTTGATTTTTTAGTTTTAACTACTTTAATTTTATCTAAAGAGGATGTAGTTTTACAAATTTTTTCAATTAGATCAAAATCAAGATAATCTGAAATATCTTTTGAAATTTGTCTAATTTTATTATGAAGATCTTTTTGTTCACGTACAGGAATTAAACCCAAGTGTCTTGATTCTAAATTAGCTGAAGGATTTTTTGGAATAACACCGATTATTGGAATTTTTAAATTCAGTAAAGCAGCTCGACAAAGATCTTCATGTTTTTTACTTCCAATTTTGTTTAAAATAATTCCCGAGATCCTTGAGTTTTTGTGGAATTTAGTAAATCCTAATGCAGTTGCAGCAATTGAACGAGAAGTTTTACTTGCATCAAGAATTAATATTACAGGTGAAGTCAATAATGATGCAACATGATGTGTGCTTGCAAGATTTGATTTTCCTCCAAAGCCATCATAATAACCCATTACACCTTCAATAATTGAGATATCCGATTTTGAATTTCTTGTGAAGCTTTGAATTAATTCTTGTTTTCCCATTAACCAGACATCTAAATTTTTAGTTTCATTTTTTGAAATAGAACTTAAGTAACTTGGATCAATATAATCAGGTCCAACTTTGAATGGTTGTACTGAAAAACCTCTTTTTTTTAAACCATAAATAATTGCGCTTGTGATTGATGTTTTCCCAACACCACTAGTGGAACCTGCAATTACTAATCTTGGAACTCTCAATTTCTTTTGTTAATGTTGTTTTTTATTTAAATGGATTTAATTGAATATTTACAATGTTTTTACTAGATGATTTTCTTGTGTAGATATGAGTAAAGATGGATTAGTAATTGTTTATACAGGAAATGGAAAAGGTAAAACCACTGCAGCATTAGGTCTGGCATTGAGAGCAATTGGTTATGAGCATAAGGTGTGCATGTTACAATTCATCAAAGGATCATGGCATTATGGTGAAATGGATTCTTCAAAGAAATTAGAACCAAATTTTGAATTAATTGCAGTAGGAAAAGGATTTGTTGGTATACTAGATGATAATAGTCCCAGAGAAGAACATGAAAAATATGCTGTAGAAGCATTGAGAATTTGTAGAGAGAAAATTCATTCAGGAAAATATAATGTAGTTATACTTGACGAGGTAAACTATGCAATAAATTTAGGTTTGATAGATGTTCAGGAAATAATAAAACTAATTAAAGAAAAACCTTCCAATTTGGATCTTGTTTTAACAGGAAGAGATGTAAAAGATGAAATTGTCGAGTTAGCAGATTTAGTTACAGAGATGAAAGAGATCAAACATCCATTCAAATCTGGAATAAAGGCAAAGAAAGGAATTGATTTTTAACCTTAGCAAATAGAGAAAAATTAGAAATGGTATCAGATACACAAGAATTGCCAGAAACTGGTGAAATTGTAATTGCAACAGTAACAAAAATCAGTGATCATGGTGCTTACGTCACACTTGATGAATATAATAGAATCCAAGGATTTTTACACGTTTCAGAAATTGCTCCTGGTTGGGTACGTAAAGTAAACAAGTATGTGAGAGAAGGAGAAAAGAAGGTACTACTAGTAAAAAAAGTTGAAAGCGGTAGAAAAGAAATTGATTTATCATTAAAACAAATTTCAAAAGATCAAAGAAAAAAGAAACTTCTGGATGTCAAAAGATTTGAAAAAGAACAAGGAATTTTAAAAAACATTCAAGAGAAATCAGAATTAACTACAAAACAAATTGATGATTTAGAAGACAAATTTTTGTCAAAATATGATTCAGTTTATGATGCAATGTTGAAATTTGCAATCAAAGGAAGTGCAGAGATAGAAGATTTGAAACTACAAAAGAAAGTGATGACTACTATTGAAGATATTTGTTCAAAAATGAAACTTCCATCAGTAGAGTTGAGAGGAATTTTAGAAATTTCAAATAATCAATCCAACGGAGTTGAATTAATTAAAAAAACATTAACAGATACAGAAAATGTTGAAGATGCAAAAATACAGATAACCTATTTGGGTGCACCAAAATATAGATTAAGTTTAGTTTCTCAAGATTTTAAAACCGCTGAGAAATCCTTGAAGCCAATTTTAGAGAAAATTGAGAAAAGTGTAAAAAAACAAAATGGAGTTTATGTCTTTACACGAGAAGAATCAATAAAGATTGGTGAAGGATAATGCGTTTTCAATTAAGAAAATGTACCAAATGTGGAGCATATACACTAAAAGAAATTTGTAAAAAATGTGATCAAGATACTAAAAGCGTTCATCCTGCAAAGTTTTCTCCAGATGATAAGTATCTAAGGTATAGAATCGCCAATAAAGAATAAAATCTACCTATATTCTCCACCACAATCACCAATCGATGTAAAAAGATCATTTGCATTTGATGTAACAGATTTTATCTTTTCATAGTCATCATTTTGTAATTGTAGTGAGAATGTTTTGGTGTTTTGTTCAATATGATCAGATAAGCCTAATCTTGAACCAATTATGGCACCTGCAACTGCAGGTCTATCTAAAACAAAACGTGTTGCAACATTCGCAATTTGTACATTATACTTTTTTGCAATTTCATCTAATACAACAAGTAATTCTTGAAATAATTTCCAACCACCCCATGCATCAATCATATTCATATATTTTTGAAGACTAAAGGTGTCAAGATCGGATTGTGATGGTTCGGTTGTTCCCAAGTATTTTTCGGTGAGCAATCCGCCTAGTAAAGTTCCATATGCTAATAGTTTCATATCATGATTTTTACAAAATGACGCCATCTTTG
Organism: Nitrososphaerota archaeon; assembly: GCA_018647405.1. Classification (GTDB taxonomy): domain Archaea; phylum Thermoproteota; class Nitrososphaeria; order Nitrososphaerales; family Nitrosopumilaceae; genus Nitrosopelagicus. The sequence goes on from JABGTD010000048.1 coordinate 30,260, forward strand.
CATTAGGACGTTGATCAATTATTGAATATTGGACTTGATTTGAAATTAATTCTATACCATTATCATTCATTATTTGCATCCGTTCTGTATCAAAATTAGTTAATCCAAGATGACATATTTTACCATCATCACGTAGTTTTGTTAGTTGGTGTAATGCATCAATGTAACTTGCATCATTATAGTCCCACCAATGAAATTGAATTACATCAATTACATCCACATTCATTTTTTTCATTGATTGATCTATGTAATGTTCTACAATAGATTTTGTCATTGGTCCAGGATTAGGAACAAATTTTGTAAAGCCTTGAATTTTTTGTAGTTCATCTGTTCCTTTCTTTTTTTCTAGTTCATTTCTAAAATCACCATAAAATGATTCAGCTGGCCCATAGATGTCTGCCATATCCCAAGTATTGAATCCATTTTCATTATACTCTAACATTTGTGATATAGCTGAATCATGATTGATTTGACCATGTCCACCAGCTACTTGCCACATTCCATTTAGAATTCTGCAAATTGAAAAATTAGGTGCAAGTTGAATCGTTTCCATTTCAGACATTATTTAATTTAGATATTGTGATAATTTAGCATAATCGGTTATCCTAAAAAAAATAAACTGAATCATATTTCAAACATTATATACACATCAATTGTAACTTGATCAATTGGATTTATTCAAAAAAAAATCTAAAACTACGACCGATTTAGTATGTAAAATATGTAAGATGGAATTCTCTAATCCTGAAAGAACAATGAGACATATGATTAAAGCACATTCTAAACCACAAAAAGTAAAGAAAAGACTTGGCAGTGGAAAATATGATTAAATTATTATTTTAAATTAATTCAACGCTTTCTTTATTGCATTTTGTAACGCATCTCGATGTTCTTCAATTATACCCCGAATCTCGAATGTATCTACATAACCACCAGCTGATGCTCTAGTAGATTTCAACAAATAATGCAATGTAGCCTCCTCAATTTTTCCTACATAGTATCCATAAAGAAAATCAAGTTCGTTTTCACACTTCCAAACTTTTTTTGTTTCTAGAAATGTTTCTTTGATTTCTAGAGGTATTTCTTGAATTCTCCTTGAAATATAGTCATTTAATGATTTTAGAATCGAAGTATCAGTAATCACAGTCAGTATTATTTACAAATGGTTAATCAAGATAGCTGAAATAGATTTAACTTTAGTAGTTTAGAAATTTTTTTTATAAGATGTCTTCACAAAGTACAATTCTCAAATCTTTCCCAAAGGAGTTTGCTCCAAGACCACTTCAAGAAAAATTAATAAGAGAAATTCAAGAAAAAATAGATTCAGGTGTTAGAGTTGTCTTACTTTCAGCTCCAACAGGAATTGGTAAATCACTCATTGCTGCAAGTGTTGCAGGATATTTTGGCAGTTCATTTGTTGTAACAGCATCAAAGCATTTGCAGGATCAATATACCAAAGATATGCCGTGGTTTAAACCAAACAAAGGAATGCCAAATTTTGCATGTCATAAAATGATGGAAAAACATGGAATAGATTTGACAGAGACAGATTTTGCGGTACAAAACAAATGGACCTGTGACATGGGTACGTGTTTTGATAAAAAAACAAAAAAAGAATGTAAATACAAACCAAAACTCTCTGAAGTTGCGGAAGGAAAAATAAAACCAGATGACTGTTTATACTATTTACAAAAATATCAAAGTTTGATTTCTTCACATTCCATATGGAATTATGCCTCTTACTTTCAAATGATGAAGTATCAAAAGGAAAAATACGCTCAATATTTGAACAAAAAAGTTGCAATATTTGACGAAGCACATAGAATTGAAGATCAAATAATTCAATTTGTTGGAATCGATATTTACGAAAGAAATTTGAACGAATGTAAAATTGATGTAGAAAGTTATGATTTAGAAGATATAGATGATGTAATGAAATTATCAGATGGTTTATCTGAATCTTATGCAAGACAAATTAGTAATTTAGAAGACAGTAGTGCTTTTGCCCAAAATCCAGATTATGAAGTTGTTCAAACATTAGAAAATAAATATAAAAAATATGCCGAGGCACGTTCTGAAATTTATTCAAATAAACAAAATTTTATCTTAAACAAACCATATTTTGATGAAGGTGGAAAATTTAGATCACTTTCTGTAAAACCACTTGATATCTCGAAATATGTCAGCACATTTTTTGAACATCCAGTTCAAATTTTTATGTCTGCTACAATAGACAAAGAAAGTTTTTGTGAAAATACAGGATTTGATCCTGAAGTAGTAGAAATCGTCGATACACAAGTTTCACCATTTCCAATTGAAAATAGAAAAGTAGAGTTTACAGATGTTAAAAGATTAAGTTATAATTCAACACGAGATGATGAATTACTAGTAATAAAGAAAATTGATGAGATAATGACTAAGTATTCAGATAAGAAGGGATTAGTTTTGACATCATCAAAATCAAGATGCTTTGAAATTTTACAAAATCTTTCAGAAGTAAATAAAAAACGGATTAGAATTTGTCATAGCTTTAATTCAGATGGTAAAACCCAAGATCAGGTTGTACAAGAACATGCAGAAAGTGAAAATGGAGTTTTACTTTCATCTTCATTGTGGGAAGGAGTTGATCTAAAAGAAGACTTGTCAAGATTTCAAATTGTTGCAAAAGCACCTTATCCAATGCTTTCAGAAACTAGAACTAAAATAAAGATGCAAAAATATCCGCTATGGTATAAGGCACAAGCAATTATGAAATTACTACAAGGATTTGGTAGATCAATTAGAGATTATGGTGACTGGGCAGATACATATGTTCTTGATTCTGCAGCACACGAGTTACTTTTAATGAATAGAAAAATGGTACCACATGCTTATCATGATATAATTTTTCCAAGTTCTTTCAAAGAATTTTTAGGAGATACTTAATCACAACCATATTTCAAAGCCCAATCTAATCCACCAAACTCACTTCTTCCACAAAATCTTGGATCAAGTTCAGCATGATCATTTTCTAAAAGTAATTCATTAAGTGATGTTTCACTACAAAATACAAGACCGATTTCTCTATCAAATGATGGTTTTTGGCCTCTATCTAAAATGAAAACAGATTCACTTCCAGCCGAACATTGTGATTCTGCAAATACTTTTGCAGATTCCCCACCAGGTTCTGTACGTTCTGCTGCATTTACAAGTGCAAGTCTAATTCTGATCTCTTCACCACTATCTGAAAGAAATTTTACGGTGTCACCGTCAACTACTTGAGCAATTATACCTGTTGTACAAATTTGATCATCGCAATTAATTGAAGTATTAGGTGGTGTAGTAGAAATAGAATATGCAACAATCCCAATACCAATTATAGAAATAAGCATCATTGAGATTGCCTTTAAGATATTACCCATAAATTACATATTCATCAATACAATATAGATGATTTTTTAACTCAATTGATTAGAATGATGGTATGTCAAAGGTTACAGAAGCAAGAAATTTTGCAAAAAAGAAACATGCAGGTCAATTAAGAAAAAATGGAAAAACAACAACATTTTCTCATCTAAAAGATGTAGTAAAAAATTTAAAAAAAATGAAGGTCACAAACAATGATACTATTTGTGCTGCATGGTTACATGATACAATAGAAGATACTGATACTGATTTTGATTCTATAAGAGATAGATTTGGTAAAAACGTTGCAGACATTGTAGTATCAGTTACTAAAGATAATCGCTTGCCAAAAAAACAAAGAGAAATAAAATATGCAAAAGATTTGAAATCTTCAAATATAAAATCAAAAATTGTAAAAATTGCAGATATTTTAGCAAATGTCAATGATGCACCGAATGCTGGAAGAAATACACAATGGGAAAAACAACAATTTGTTAAAAAATCTAAATACTGGAGTTATGTTTCAGGCGTAAAACCAGGAAAACTTGCAGAACTTTCATGGGCGAATAGTGAATGGAATAGATTACAGGAAAAATATAGTTAATTTTTTTGCTCGTAAATATTTAGAGTTGTTTTTACAAGAGAACGACTAACATCATCAGGTAGGATAATCATTATTCCACTATCCTGTGTTACATTATAACATGTTCCCGAGTGACTGATTAAATTTTTAGCAAAACATCCAGGTTCAGTGTAGTAAAAGAAAGTTCCAGTTTCTTTATAGCTTTCATATTCAGAAATAGATGGTACAAAATACAGATTTGCTCCTATTGTTTTATCATCAATTCTAATACTATAATCAAAATTAGAAACATCATTTATCATACAAATTGGAATAAAATGTGCAAATGCATTAGGTAATTTTGATTCTTGTTGAGAATCTGAATATGAGAGATTTTTTACATTTGGAAATTGAATATTATAAGGATCATTTGTTAATTGTAGACCCATAGCAACCTCAATGTTTTGTCTAATCACGTCAACTGTTGAACGATAATGATGTGGTTGAAAATTATACTGACATTGATTATTTTGATGTGATAAACGAACAAATGACTTTTCATGCATTGAATCCAACTCATTTGTACCATAATTATCAGAAATGGTTTCATCAAATGGAATATATTTTTGTGAATCATCCAATACAGCGTTTGATTTATTCCAAGTCGATGTAACATCAAATACAATGTTTGAAGGATAACTATCCCAAACAGGATCTAAATGTACGTATAGTGAGTGTCTGTTAACAGACATATCTTCAAACTCCATTGGCATGTAAAATTCTACTACATCTAATAGAGCAAGAATTGCTGCAACTCCTACGATAAATAATAAAATTTTCATCTGTTTTATTTTAGAAAATGTAGATTTTTGTGACAATAACCCAAATAGGTAAAAAGCCAATAATTAGCTTACCAGTTTTGGAATAAACTAGTGACCAAACAATGAAAAATTGTTTGTCGTTTTTATTTTCTAGAATATGTAATAAAATATGGAAATAAAAAAAATCCTAGTTGCAATAGATGGCTCAGAGCATTCAGAAAAAGGATTAGACATAGCAATCAGTCTTGTGAAAGAGAGTAAAAAATCAATTTTAGGTTTGTTTGTAAAACCTCATTCAGTAAATTCGCTCAGATATGGGGATGTATTTTCAGGACATCACGATGAAATTGCTAAAAAATCATTTCAGAGTTTAAGAGAAAAATGTGAGAAGAATAATGTTGAGTTTAAAACCGAGATAAGAACTGGGGATGTAAAAACAACTATTGAAAAAATGACAAACGATGACCAAATGAATATTGATATGGTGATCATAGGTTCTAGAGGAAGAGGCTCAGTCAAAGGAACACTTCTAGGAAGTGTTTCAAAATATGTTTTGGATAAGAGCAAAGTTCCAGTTCTAATAATAAAATGACTAGAAATCTTTGTATTGTCCTTGGAGATCAGCTATCACAAAATATTACATCTTTAAAAAATCTTAGAAAAGAAGACGATAAAATTTTGATGATGGAGGTTGTAAATGAAGCAACATACGTAAATCATCACAAAAAAAAACTAATTTTGATTTTCAGTGCAATGAGACATTTTGCAGAAGACTTGAAAAAACAAGGATATACAGTCATTTATTCAAAAATTAATAATTCATCAAATACATTTACTGAAGAATTAGTCAAGCAATGTAAAAATACAAAACCAAAAAAAATTGTGATAACACATCCTGGTGAATATCGAGTCTTACAAGAAATAAAAAAATGGAAAAAAATTGTAAAAATTCCAGTATCAATAGTTGAGGATGAGAGATTTTTTTGTAATATTAATGAGTTTGAGAAATGGGCTGCGAGTAAAAAAGAACTAAAGATGGAGACATTTTACCAAATGATGCGAAAAAAATACAACATATTGATTGATGAAAATGGAAAACCCCAAGGAGGAAAATGGAATTATGATATAAAAAATAGAAAGCGATTACCAAAAAATTATCCAAGTATTCCAAAACCCTTGGAACATAAACCAGATAACATTACAAAGCAGGTAATTGAAGATGTAAAAGTAAAATTTCCAAAACATTTTGGTAATTTAGAATCATTTTGGTTTGGAACAACTCATCAAGATGCAATAAAAAGCTTGAATGAATTTATAGAAAATAGATTAGAATTATTTGGTCCATACGAAGATGCTATGGCACAAAATGAAAAATTTCTATATCATTCAGTTTTATCGATAAATCTCAACATAGGATTGTTAGAACCAAAGCAGGTAATTGACAAAGTTTTACAAAAAAAGAATATTCCAGTAGAGTCTGTAGAAGGTTTTGTAAGACAAATTTTAGGCTGGAGAGAATACATTAGAGGAATTTACTGGTTAACAATGCCAAAATATTCAGAAACAAATTACTTTAATGCAAAAAATAATCTTCCAGAATTTTATTGGACAGGAAAAACAGATATGAATTGCATGAAAAATTGTTTGAATCAGACAATACAAGATGCCTATGCTCATCACATACAACGATTAATGATTACAGGAAATTTTTCATTAATTGCAGGAATTAATCCTAAACAAGTTTGTGATTGGTATCTATCAGTTTATGCAGATGCGTTTGAATGGGTTGAACTTCCAAACACGCATGGAATGACCCTTTATGCAGATGGAGGTATTGTTGGAACAAAGCCTTATGCCGCAAGTGGAAATTATATCAACAAAATGTCAGATTATTGTAAAGATTGTAAATACGATGTAAAAAAGAAAGAAGGAGAAGATGCATGTCCATTTAACTATCTTTACTGGAACTTTTTTTTAACAAACAAAAAGAAACTAGAAAATAATCCAAGACTTTGGACCGTATTTTCTAATATCAAGAAAATGTCAAAAGTAAAAAAGAAACAAATTCAAAATGACTCTAAAAATTTTCTAATTCAAATCACTAAAACATAGATCATGCTTTTTTCATAAATTCAGAGCACGGACAGGTTACTACCATACATTGCCGTTTATCTCCAAGATGTTTTGATTTCAAGTGTCGGCAAGCTATATTTTGACAAGTATTTTTTTCAATTTGTTTTTTTACAATGGATGCTGCAATTTTATTTGCCTCTTCTTTAGATAATTTTTTTTTGTCAATGTAATAATGGACAACTTGGGACCATAATTTATCCACTTGAAATGGAGTGACATTCTCCCACATCATGGCATAGTTTATGCGTTGGTCATAAATAAAATTGATCTATTCCCATTAAGTGAAGTTGAGAGAAGCCACTACGGAAGATGCTGACTTCTCAGAATGTTTAATCATAATCACTTTTTCTGTTTTTTTGTTTCTTCATCTGGAATATATCGTGAGATAAATTCATCAATTACTTTGAAGAAAGGACATTTACCTTCGTATATCATGGGTTAGTATACACACTTGTAGAATAAAAGCATGTAGAGAAGTTTTTTTCTAAAAAATTTTGGTAAATTATTTATTGAAAAAAATATGCAAAAATTATATGCGACTTTCACTATTCAAAATAAGCATTTTACTGGTAATAATTGGAGCATCTGGTACTGGAATCATATTTTCAGAATCAGATAAGATACAACAAGTAATGACATTAAATCAGACAGAATTTAATGAAGTAAGCTTATTTTTTGAGGCAGAAGATATAGCATATTACAAGATAACAATTCCAGAATTTGAGGGTCAAGGAGTATTTTATAGGATTGTTGATGAGGACCAAAATACCATATCAAAGGGAATATCTGAAACAAAGATGTCAATTAGATACTTTGATGTAAAAGAATCAGGCGTACATACGATGATTGTAACAAATCTTTCTCAAGAGAGTATGAAGTATGAAATAGAAATTGGGAGCACAGATGCTAATAAAATCATTATTCCAGCAGGAATTATGTTTGTAGGAGGATTATTACTATTATTCACATCTTTTATGAAGTTGAAAAATTATAGAACAGAACAACCTGATGAAAATATCAGATGAATTGGCATGCATTGAATGTAATGACCAAAGTATAATGCAAAATTAAATGCAAGCCATGTTGTCATAAGTAGAAAAGTTACAATTGAAAATGGTAAAAATGCTCTGAGATTAGTATTTTGACGAGATTTTATTATTAGAAATCCACCTAATGCAGATAAAACAATTCCAATCTCAAGTGGCTGATGTGTTAATGATAACAAACCATCAATTCCAAACATATCATGAGATATGGAATCTCCAAAACCTGAGATAATTTGCATTATAGAACCAATTATTACAAGTTGGAGTCCACGTTTCAAAATTCCATTAATGGAATTTTTTATCAATAAATTAATGGAAAATAAAGACGCAATGGCAACGAGTGTAACACCAGCATATACTACAATATGTGGATCTGACCAGAAAAATTCTGGTGAATTTTGAATATGATTAATAGCATCCCATATCCCTGCTACAAGAATTACCAGAGGTCCAGTTACTGCTAGAATTGAAATTATAGATAATTGTGAATTAGATTTTAAACAAAGACGATTAGAGACTTTTTCAAGTAAAGTGGTAAGCATAATTTAATACCGTTTTTTTATATTAAAAAACCAATCTCATAAAATCATATAATGGAATTAGTTAAAAAATGAGAAGTTTAAGATCAGTAACTGTGTGTTCATCTGCTACACACGTTAGTAATTGATGACAATCTCTCTATTAGCTCTTTTAAAAAAAAGACAATTAAAACAAGTATTTCATTATTGACGTTAAGATCATAACTTGAGATCAAATTTTTAGAATTTATGCCTACAAAGAGATTTAATGAAAGGAAAAAACTTGGTTGTATGTCAGTCTGGTTGGGCGGAATATTTCTAAAAGATGAAGGTGGATATGAGATCATTTTGAAATCACTTGCTCACTATAAGAAACGATTACGATCAATAGGTGAAAGTCCAGAATTAAAAGAAGCAGCTGCTATGTTTGCACCTATTTTACAATCGCAAGCACAGAAAAGATATCCAATGGTTATAGGAGCAATAAAAAAAATTGAACAGATGTTGCAAGGCACAATATCTCCTCAATCATTAGAAGAAGAACTGGATACTTTAGAAAAAGCGTTAGAATGTCATCAATCAGATATTGCAAAGGCACAAGATACAGGTCGAGAATATTTTATGAAATTATTGGGAGATTTACAAGAGGCACAAAAAGATTCAGAACCAATTAAAAACGCACTTGTAAAAATAAAACAGTATTCAGATTAGTTTTTCAAAGATTTTACATAATCCTCAAGCTTTTGTTTCTTTTCTTCAGGAGATAATGGTAAGAATTCTTTCCATTGTTCTTTCATTTCCTGTTTTTTTAGCTCTTTAGCTTCATCAGACATTGTATCCCATTGCATTTTCATCTGCATAAAATGAATAATCATAGCAGCTCTGTCTTGAAGTGAAATAGACTTCCATGCATCACCCATTTCTTTAAATTGCTTTTTCTTTTCAGCAATCTGCTCAGGAGTCATGTCTTTGTAGTAATCTTTCATTTTTTTATCGTATTTTTTATCATATTTTTTATCAGAGTATCGTTTGTTTTTGTAAGAATCCTTTGATACAACATCGGATACGTAAAGTTGTTCTCCAGTTCCAGCATCAACTAGAACTTTGTTATGACCTCTATTGTCATCCATCATTACAACTTTGTATACAAGAAAACCGTTAATCACAGAAAGTTTTCCATAAATTGCTTTACTATCTGGTACAGCATCTTCAGCTGTAGACATTGCATCAACTAATGTAATGTTGCTTAACTCAGCAAAATCTTGACCATCTGCAATAGGAATTGTTCCTTGAATTGCAGGATATCTTGTTTTATCCCAATCAGCAAATGCAGGAGTTGCACCAACGGATGTAACTAATACACTAATCAACATTAAAGCTGCGAATTTTCCAACAAGTTTTGTCATATCAAATCGTTTGATAATTGATATAAAAAAGGATCCTAGAATTTGTTCATAGTATAATTTGCATATTAGACATTTTACAATGATAATTGGGCGATTAGCAACCCTTTTTTCTTATAATGTGTATAACAGGGTATGACAGATCCAATTTGTAATTTATGTGAAAGAAAACTTTCTGACCATACATACGAAGAATCTATCAAATGTGCTATGGAATTAATCAAACAAGGACACAAAAAAATTGGAATGGGTCAGCATCGTTTACGACAAACAATGTCAAAGGATAATTCTACGTGATACTTTAACCGCAATTATAGTTCCAATAAGACTTGATACTGCACCACATGCTATTAAGAGAGGAAAGATTACAACTATGAATTCTGAATAAATTAAAGGTATCATACTAGGCCATACAAGTCTATGAAACATAACTTCATTGTATGTATACGTGATTAGAGGAAAATATGAAAAAATGAAACTAGAACCGACTATTGCACCTGCAATGTAATGAGATTTCTTTATTTTTGATTTGTTTATTATTACATCTGCTAAAACAAATGGAACTAAATTGAGTAAATAAAATGGTATAGCATCCACTAAGACAGGATTTGGCAACAAAGCAGACAAGATCATAATTAAAATGTAAAATGCTCCAGTTGTACTTAGGTAACCAAATCGTCCAGGATTTACTTTTGATGAACTAATCAAAATGAATGCCATTACAATTGGATAAACAATTGTTGCAAATATAGCTGCAAATGTTGGTTCTGGATTAAAATCAAAATAATCAGTTTTTGAAAAAGGAAGAGAAAATGAATGTGCAAAACCGGTAAGTGAAAACCACACACCAGTAAAGATCAATCCTTGTAAAATTATACCAGTTTTTCGTTTTAATTTATTTTCAATTCGAATAATTCCTATCACCGATGCAATACTGGTAAATAACATTCCTGTCATCAATACTAAATGTGTAGGACTCAATAAGCCATCAAGACCATATGTATCGTGCCACCAAAAATCTAACGGTCCTGCAATTATCAACAAAAATATTCCAAGTCCAGAAAAAAGTTTTGGAAATTTTAGGTTGAAAATATTTTTATTTTTTATGGGTAAAAATAATCCAACAAAGCCACTAATTGAAACAATTACACCAGCATACAAAATGATATGAGGTTCTGCAAAGAAAGATTCAGGTTTATTCAATATATGATTAGTAATGTCCCAAGAACCAGCACCAGTAACAAGAACAACACCCATTCCTAAAACAATGTAGGGTATGACAATTTTCCAAAAAGGAATGTTTTCTTTTATTTCAGATATCTGATCACTCAACTATAATCACCTTTTTTTCTACAAATTCATTATCTTCATCTACTGATCCACCTTTTGGAAAGATTGAATCTACAGTAAATGGAGCAGATTTTGCTTTAGTAAAAATTCTAAATTCACCTAAATTTTCTGGGAAAATTTCTAATTGTAAAATTGGTTTTTTGTTAATTGGATTTGGCATATTAAAAATATGTAATAAAGGGTAATCTGCAATTTTAAAATCACTAGGATAGTATGTTTTTACTTCATCACCAATCTCAAAAAATTTTGGTGATTGTGTAAACTGACTTGATTTGATTTTTATTTCATCAAAAGATTTTGCATCAGGAAAACCAATGATTAGTATTAACATATCAGAATCTCCACCAGTTACTCCTGAATCAATGATTAGATCAATTGACTCTCCACTAGAGATTGATTGGTTATCTAATGACGTAACAAAAAATGGTGATGTTATTTTTTTTTCTGTTAATGACATTGTATCTGGAAATACAATGCCCATGATTAGAAAATATACCGCCATTATAGCTATTGAAGCAAAAATTAGTCGATTCATGTAAAAAATTACAAGGAAGAATATTTGAGACTTGGCAATTAAACAACCTTAAACATTATTTTTGAACGAGCTGATTCCTCTTTGTGGACTATCATTGGTTTAGGATAATTTATTGATGCGTCCAATGGTTTAGTTTCAATTTCATGAATCTCTTTTGTGGAAACATCAATTAATTCTGGAACCCATTTTTTTATGTATACACATTCAGGATCAAACCTTTTTTGTTGTAGCCATGGATTAAAGACTCGGAAATATGGTTGAGCATCACAACCAGTAGATGCAGACCATTGCCAGCTTCCTGCATTAACACATGGATCATAATCAATCAGATATTTTGCAAAATGTCTTTCGCCAAGTCTCCAATCACATTGAAGATCCTTTGTAAGAAAAGATGCAACAATCATTCTACATCGATTATGCATGAAGCCCGTTTGTTTCAATTCACGCATACCAGCATCCACTATAGGGAATCCAGTAATCCCATCAGTCCATTTTTCAAACTTTCTTTTATTGTGAGACCATTTTAGATCTTGATATTTTTCTTGAAATTCTTTCTTTTGTGAGTATGGAAAATGAAACATTAGATGTGAAAAAAAATCTCGCCAGTATAATTCAGATATGAATGAATGATCAGTTCCAAAAAATTTAGAGGCTGCTTGATAGACTTCTCTTATTGAAACAGTTCCAAAACGATTATGTGTAGAAAGTTGTGATGTAGGTTTTGAAGGAATATTTCTTTGTACATTATAATCTGCAATATCATCAAATTTTTCTAAAATTTTAAGACCATTTTTTCTTCCTCCTTTGATTACGGTAGTATCTGGAATTATTTTTTCAAGTTTAGAAATTGTGTTATCAGAGTCTTGATTTGAACTGATTAAGTTTTTGTGAGTAAATTTTCGTGGTGATCTCACCTTATACTGAGATGCTGCACGATAAAACGGAGTAAATACAAGATAAGGTGTATCATCTTGCTTTAATACAGAACCTGCGTCACGTAGTAAAAGATCACCATATGCCTCAAAATCAATATTATTTTTTTCACATACGAGTTTGAAATGATTATCACGAAATCTACCATATGGTGAATTATCTCGGTTCATAAAGACAGCATTAATTTTGTCTTGTTTTACAGATGATGAGATTAGTGAAGAAATAGAATCTTGTTTGATTAGAATATTACAATTTTTTGCTTGCTCAAACAAATCTTTTAGTGAATCAATCATAAATCTAATACGCATTTTTGCAAAAACTGGATTATTTTCATTTATCAAACTTTTTTCAAATAAAAAACAAGGTATAACTTCTTCAGAATTTTCACAAGCTTGAATTAAACCAGTGTTATCATCTAAACGATAATCACGTCTAAAGACAAAAAGTGATTTTTTGTATTTCAATAATGATAGTGTGTATTTAGAAATTAAAACCCTTGATATGATTATTTTTTAGTTTCTTCTTTAGGTGCGTCTTCTGCTGCAGCTTCAGTTTCTGCTGGAGGTGCTTCATCTTTGATTTCTCCATCATATTTGCAGTTTACTTGGAAGATTTCGTCAGAAACTGTGTTTCCTCTAACAAGTTTTCTTTTTCTTAATCCTTTTTCAGTATCTTGTAGTCCAACTCCTTTTGACAGTAATACTCGTTTTCTTGCCATTCCATGCAGATCTCCTCTCATTGGAACACCAGACTTGTCACTGCCACCGGTAATTTTCAATTTACCAGCTAATCCTACAATTGCAGCATCAGTTTCTGCACCAACTATTAGACCCATGAGTGGATTTGCATCTCCTTCTTTGAGTTCTTTGGTGATAGATTTGCCTTTAACATCTGAAATTGTTAGTTTGAAATTAGCCATTGCGATCTCAAAAATTTGTGAACTACTAATTAACCTTTGGACAATTTTAATTTGCAAAAAATTTTTAATTCAATTTTCCCATACACAAACCATGGAAGAAAAAGTTGAGTGCCCTAAATGCAATGAAATAATGCTCGACATACAGGCATGCCATCTTATCTGTCCAAGATGTGGATCGCATATGGATTGTTCAGATAAAGGATCAGTTTGGTAATTAAAAACCAGGTCTGTCTGGAATATAATCAGTAGCCATGTTAAGTGCTTGATCTTTCATGATTTCTAAATATTTTTCATATGATGCCTCAAATTTACAATGAGGGCATGTCACTTTAGTAATTTCATCATTTACTTTTGCAACATTTTCACATTCAGGACATCTAGCATCAAGCATGCATCTGCTTACTATTCAAAGTATATAATTCTGATCGAGTAATATGATTATAATATTTTAAATAAAGTCCAAGTGATTTCATGAGTTATAATGAAATTGCAGAAACATTTTCTGAATATTCTAAAGTAAAATCCAAAAACTGCCAACATCTAATTGAATTATTTGAACAAGCAATGATTCAGATGCAAAAAGTAGAAATTATAATGGTTGAACATCCAAATACGCCTGATTGATTTTTAGTGTGTAAGAAAATTTCTGCTTTTACTTTTAAAAATTAATCCAAGACTTTATAGATAAACAAAAGAAAAATCTGTTAAAATGGATGTTACGGAAAAAGTAGAATTAATCAAAAGACCTCCTACAAAAGAAATAGTAAAAGATGAAGCAGAATTAATTGAACTTTTAAACACAAATTCAAAACCAAAACACTACATTGGATTAGAGATCTCTGGATTTTTACATCTTGGAAGTTTAATCAGTACAGGTTTTAAAATTAATGATTTTATGAAGGCAGGAATTGACTGTACAGTGTTTTTAGCAGACTGGCACACCTTGATTAATGATAAACTCGGTGGAAATTTAGAGACAATTTCTAAAGTTTCTAAATATTATGCAGATGCATTTCGATTAGTTTGTCCGGGTGTGAACATTGTAATGGGTACAGAACTTTATGATTCTAAAAAAGAATATTGGGCAGAGCTTGTTAAATTTACAAAACATATGACTCTTGCAAGAACTATGCGTACTCTAACAATTATGGGAAGATCAGAAAATGAAGATAAAATTGATTTAGCAAAATTACTATATCCACCAATGCAGGCAGCGGATATTCATTCATTAGATTTAGACATCGTTCACGCAGGAATGGACCAACGGAAAATTCACATGTTAGTAAGAGAAATTTTTCCAAAAATGAAGTGGAAAGTTCCAGTTGCTGTACACCATTCATTATTACCGGGATTATCACAACCAAAAGGCAACACCACATCAGAACCTGGAAAGATGAGCAAATCAGATCCAAACTCGGGAATTTTTATACATAATTCTGATGATGAAATTACAAAGAAAATTAGAAAGGGTTGGTGCGAAGAAGGATTAACGGAAAATAATCCAGTCTTGGAACTTGCAAGACAAATTGTATTTCATGAATATGATTCAATATCAATAGAAAGACCTGAGAAATTTGGTGGAAATGTAACATACAATTCGTATGAAGATTTAGAATTAGACTTTGCTCAAAAGAATCTACACCCAGGTGATTTGAAAAATACCATAGGAGATTACATGGTAAAAATTATTGCTCCAATTAGAGATAAAATTTCATTAAGTAATGACTTATTTGAATTAATTAAAAACAGTCACTAGTTTTTAATTTCTGGTTCTTCTAGATTATACTTTGATTTGTAACCACGTGGATTAATCATTAAATCCTTAAAGTTGTATGTAGAAGAATTACCAACTATTACAGTACTAGTCATTCCTAACTGCTCAGCATAATTTTCCATGTGTTCTAAATCAGTCATAATTACAGTTTCAGATTCTCTATATGCTCCTTTAATTATTGCAACAGGTGTTGTTGGTTTTCTATATTTTAGTAATATCTGTCGAGTATCTTGTAATTGATGAATTCTTTTCTTACTTGCAGGATTGTAAATAACTAAAACAAAATCTCCTTGTGCCGCAGCCTCTACTCTTTTTACAATAATTTCCCATGGAACCATCAAATCACTCATACTACAAACCGCAAAGTCTGTCATTAATGGAGAACCAATAATACTTGCACAGGAATTCAATGCAGACACACCAGGAACTAATTCAACGTGTAACCCGCTTTTTGGATCCCAACCAGATTCTGCAAGTACTTCAAAGATTAATCCAGCCATGCCATAAATTCCAGGATCACCGCTTGAAACAAGTGATACAATTTTTCCTTCCTTAGCTAAATCAATACATTGATGTGCTCGTTCTACTTCTTGAGTCATTGCATAACTATGAATTTCTTTTCCCTGAATCAAGTCTTCAACTAAATTTACATAAGTTGTATAACCAACAATAGTATCACTTTCTTCAATTACCTCTTTTGCTCGAAATGTCATATGATCTTGATGACCTGGACCTACACCGACAATGTACAGTTTACCTTCCATGAAAATTGAAGATTGTTTGAATAATTTATCCCTTATCTTACTTTATTGTGTTCAGTTTGAACTCATTATGTAGTGATTGGACTACTGCCTTACAGTCATTATCTTTTACAACAAATGCTAAGTTTAACTCAGATGAACCTTGTGCAATCATCATAACATTTGAGTTCGATTTTTGTGCTGCAAGAAATACTCTAGATGCTATTCCAACTTTACCTCTCATTCCAGAACCAATAACAGCAATTATAGCAACATTTGGAATTGTTTGAATTTTTTTAAGAGTTGTTCCAAGTAGATTGATTTCTAATTCATTTTCTGCTTTGGGAAGATCTTCCTTTTTTACAACAATTGTTATGCTTGATTCAGATGGATTTGACGATACCATCATTGCATTAATGTCATTTTTAGTAAGAACCGAAAAGATTTTTGCAGCAGCACCAGGTCCTGCAAATAATATACCGCCAGTTAAATCAAGTAATCCTACTTTTCTAATTGCAGATACACACTTTACAGAATCTTGAGATTTAGAATTAGGTAATGTAACAAGAGTTCCCGGATTATTTACATCAAAACTACTTCTAATTCGCATCGGAATTTTTTTAGACAATAACGGTTCAAATGTTCGTGGATGGATCTGTTTTGCACCAAATCTAGCCATCTCAATTGCTTCGGCATATGAAACTTGTTTGAGAAGTTTTGCATTTTTTATCAATTTTGGATCTGCAGTCATCATTCCCTCAACATCACTCATCAGCCAAATTTCATTTGCGTCAATACATGATGCAATTATTGTTGCGGTATAGTCAGAACCACCGCGACCAAATGTAGTAGTGTGATCATGTTGATCTGCGCCTGCAAATCCAGCTACAACAGGAATGGTGTTTTTTGTTAGATGTTCGTTAATTATTTTTGAAAGACGAATCCTTGTTGTATCCATAAGAGGTCTTGAATCACCAAAATTAGAATCGGTAACTATTCCAGCTTCTTTACCACTCAATGGTACAGATTTATTTTTTAACTCTTGGAATGAAAATGATACTAAATCTATTGATAATCTTTCACCAAAAGAGATTAGATAATCGTATGAACGCGGCGTTACTTCTCCTAGTAAAATTAATCCATGAACTAATTCTTCTAATTCAGATAAATCAGAATTCAATTTATTTGAAAGTGATTTTAGAATTTTAGGATTTGTAACTAAATGTGTAGCAAATTGTTTATGTTTTTGAGATATCTTTGCAAGCATTCTGTTTGCATCTTTTTTATTTCCTTTTTCTATTAACGATGATATTTGAATTAATTCATCAGTGATTCCATCTACTGCAGAACACACAACTACAGTTTTGTTCTTTTTTGCTATTTTATCTACAGTTTTTGCTACATTTTTGATATCCTTGACGGTTGCCAATGATGTTCCACCAAACTTTATTACTAATTTCAAATCTGTTTCACCCGAACAATTGGTCTTAAAATTCTAACTCTCAACACGAGGAGCTAAATAGAAATGAATTTGGCCTAAATTTGAAACCTTGAATTCAACTCTCAGAGGTTTTGCAGTAGAATATTCGCATGTAACAATATCAACACTACTACCAACAGCCTTGATTATGGGATTTAGATATTCTAGGCTGTATGTTCCAGTACTTTCTTGTTTTACAGATAATTCTTGAATTTCATCTTGACTGCTTTCTAACGAGATATCAACTTCTCCAGAATCACCTTTACCAGAAAATGTTGTAGAGGATTCACTAGAAGTAATAGTCAGATAATCAGAGACTACTTGAACGTCTCCAAGAATTTTATCCAATGCAGACGAAGTTAGTGATATTTTTGCATCATATGGAATTTTTGGTAGTGGAGTATCAGATGCAGAGCTTTCAATTAATCTCATCTTGTATTTTTTGTTCTTGCCTATTGTAACTAGAAGCATATTATCCTCAGATATGTTAATTTCAATTGAATTACTTTTATCAGATCTTTTAATTAATTTTGAAAACTCATCAATACGAACTCCAAATTTTATATCACTATCACAATTGTATTTTTCAAATGCAGAATTTGGCCAATTAATATCAATTAATGCTACATGAGAAGGATCCATCCCTCTAAAGGATATTCCTTCTACAGTTGCCTCAAATGTTGCTTCTTCTACAAGTGTAGAAATTGCAGAGATAATTGCCTTCCAATCTTCTGCTCCTTTTGTAGTAGCTGAAAAAACCAAATCATTATTTTGTTACGATTGCTAAAGTTAAACCTTATGCGTAATTTCGCCAAGTGTGTTTACATTTTGTGCATCTAAAGAATTGAGTTGTTGGCTCATCAGCACTTCTTGTTTGAAGCATCCACCATACAGCCTCTCTATTATCACATTTTTTATTTTCACAATCAATTTCCATTGTTGGTAAAACGTCTTTTCCTTCATTTTCTTCTAATACAAGGAAATCAGATTCAGTTTCTTTTGAAGTAGATTGTTTTTTGGTTTTTGGTCCACCTTCAGTATATTTACAATTTGGACAGGTCAGAACTAAAGTATTAGAATCTTTTTTCAGCCTGACATCACAGGTAGGACAGAATTTCATCTGTTAAAATCACTTTATTTTTGAGTTGATTAGTTTTTTCAAACTTTCAACTTCAGCAATGGCAGTATCTGCTGCTGCAGAAATTTGAGTCATTGGATTGGATTTTGAATTAACTCTCATCCATATTTCATTGGTTAATGGATGCTTGATTATAACACCTGCAAAATCTGTATTTTTGTCTCTTAGAAGTTCGTGTTGGATAATGTAAAGAGCGCCTATATCAGCATCTTTAATTTGTAAACTAGCCTCTTTTTTATCTGAATTAATTAATTGAATGTTCAATTGATCAAAAAAGAACTTATTGTGGATATAAATCAATGTCAAATATGTCCGAAACTCAGATTTCAGCAATTACTCTCGGTAAAGAAAAAGATGAATTTGCAAGTGATGAGAAAATTACCATTACTGCCAGATTTTCACTTACAGGTGGATTAAGAGATGCATTTAATGAAAAAAATTGGACAGAAGCATACGATGCAAATGATAACACTATCAAACTAAAGTATGGTATAAAATTGGAAAAAGGTGGTATTCGAAAACATGAATTGGGTAAATCTGTAGATACATACAGAAAAGCATCAATTTTTTGGACTAGAAATCCAAAGTTGGTTAATCCAATGAAAGAAAGAAGAGTATGGGTTCAGGTTGCAAAGAATTTTGAGCCATTTATTGCATTAACTGAAGAAGACGTACAAAAGGAATTTTTTGATTTTGAGGAGAAGTTCACATTTAATGCATCAGAGTTAGGAACTGGTAGTCATAAGATTTCAGCAGAAGCATTTGCTTCTTGGGAAACACATGGAAAGAAAGAAGACCCTTACATCAACAAAGGTGATGCCAAGAATCAATCTAACGAGATTGAAATAAGTATTAATTAGTTAAATTTGGTGTTATAGTATGGCAAAATACGATGGATTACTTGGACAACCAGTTTTAGAAGTTGAAGAGCCAGATAAAGAAGGCGGAATTACAATAATTCTCAAAGATAATAGATTTATGTTCATTAAAGTAGTAGATGGTAAAATTGATACCGTCTCAATTCCGGAGTAATTTGAAATGGCAAAATTCGATGGAATAAGAATGCAAGATATCATTGAAGTCCAAGATCCCGATCCAGAAGGTGGCTTAACTTTAGTTTTCAAAGATGATATACGATTAAAAATTAAAATTGTAGATGGAAAATTAGTTTCTGAATCAATTCCAGAGTAGATTAATCATTCAGAGTTTTTGCATACTGAAAAATCATTTCTTCTTGTACAAATGATTGAATTGATCCATGTCTTTGTTCTCTGACATGCTGAATAGCATCTTCGGCTGGCATTTTTTCATATTTTATCAAATAACAAGCAAGAATTGTACCGGTACGTCCTAAACCTGCTAAACAGTGAACCATTACAGGTTCTTTATTTTGAATTTTTTCATGAACATAATCAACTGAGTTTTTCAGATCATCAAAACTTGGTACGCCCATGTCATCAGATAATACATGCAAATAGTTCATCTTGTTTACCCAATTTTCATTTAGTGGTTCTTCCCTAATTGTTACAATTGTTTTAACACCTTCTTCTTGCATCCATTCAATTTCTTTTTTTGATGTAGGAATTGCACTTCCTGCAAGTTTACCTTCAATTAACCAGGAAAAATTATCTGGTCTTCCAGTAAGTTTTCCGTGAAGTTTACGTTTAGCATCTCCAATTTTGGTCATAAGATATGAAATATGAGATCATAATATAAGATAAAAGATAATAAAAAGAAGTTTTTGTTGGACTTAATCGACTAATTCAGTCCAACCTTTGACGAAGACAGAGTTTCTGTATAGTGGGACAGGTTGTCCTACTGTAAAGTCCATTGGTCTCATCCAAAAGATTGCTTTTGTTGGGCAAACTCCGATGCATGCACCGTCGGTGATACATCTTTCAGGATAAAAGACAAATGCTTTTCCTCTTTTCCAGCCTTCGACTGGTTTTACTCTTAAAACATCAGGTCCTAAAGAAGTACAAATTTCAACACATAAAGCGCATCCAATGCACATTTGTTCTCCAATGTCTGGAAGTATTGCTACTGGCATGAAAAATTATGCTAATTTCATCTTAATATAACTTACCTCAAAATCGCAAATTATAACACCGTTTGGAATTTTTATAACACCGTTTGGAATAATTAATTTTCAAATATTATTTTAGATCGATCAGAAATTACAAATTTTTTCATTACATCATTTTCGAGAATTTGGCGGCCATTTGGAAGAACCCAATCATTTTCTTTTTTTCCAGCTAGCGCAGAAATGATCAAAATTGAATTTGAAAATGAGATATTTCTTGCGAGTAACATCAAAATTGAATTTACAAGTCTTCCAGAATCTGCATCATTTGAAAGTGTGTTGTATAATCCATTTATTGAATCAAATATTACAAAATGAGGTTTTGTTGCAAGTTTTGTAAAAATTTTA
Organism: Nitrososphaerota archaeon; assembly: GCA_018647405.1. Lineage (GTDB taxonomy): Archaea > Thermoproteota > Nitrososphaeria > Nitrososphaerales > Nitrosopumilaceae > Nitrosopelagicus. Next base: position 51,427 of record JABGTD010000048.1, read on the forward strand.
GGAAGAATTTCATTTATTTTAGATTCTAATGTAGAAAATAATGTTAGATTAGGGATTGTGAGAAGTTTTGATTTAACATATCCTGAAAAAAGAAAATCAAGATCAACGTATAAAATTGGAAGACTTTGTTTGGACGTAATTTCTTTGATCAGATTAATTTTTAAAAATGCATTTTCATAGAAAAATAGATAAGAGCTAGACGGAATTAGGCGTTCTTCTAATAATTGAAAATTTTCAAATGTTGTATGGTTTTTATCCAACAGTAATGATTTTTGAATCGGATATATAATGAATTTTGAATCAATTTCTAAAGAATTTCAAACAGATAAGATCTATCTGAATAATGCATCGGTTTCAGTAATGCCAAAAATTAGTATAGAAGCAATGAAACAATTTCTCATTAATTATTCAGAAATGGGACCAGATTCTCCAGAATCTGAAATTTTCATAAAAGAGTTATGGGAGAAAACAAGAAAGGCAGTTGCAGGAATAGTAAAGTGCCATCCTGATGAAATTATAATCACACAAAGCGTAACTGATGGAATAAACATTGTAGCAAATGGAATGAAATTTGACAATGATTCTAATGTCGTAATAAGAGGCGGAGAGCATGAACATCATGCAAATTATTTTCCTTGGTTAAAACTTGGAGAAAAAATTGATGTGCGAAGTTTACCTGTTGATGAAAATGGAGAATTTCAAAATTCAGATTTTAAAAAATTATTAGATGAGAGAACAAAATTGGTAGCACTAAGTCATGGCCTATACAATTCAGGTTTAATTTTACCAGTAAAAGAAATAGGAAAAGAGTTACAAAAAGAAAATATTCCATATTTTTTAGATACAGCCCAAACTGTGGGATGTATTGGTGAGTTTGATTTTGCAGATACAGGATGTGATTTTATGTCGTTTAATGGTTCAAAATGGTTGTGTGGACCAATGGGTACAGGAGTATTTTATTGTAAACGAGAATCCAGTAATTTACTAGAACCTCTTAACATCGGAGGAGAATCTGCAAATTCAAATGAAAAAGATGGATTAACATACAAAGAATTACCTGATAGATTTCAAACAGGATTTAGAAATTATGTGGGATTAGCAGGAATGGAATCTTCAATTACATTTTTGCAAAATTTAGGATGGAATAATATTAGAAATCATATCATTAGTCTATCAAATTTATTCATAGATGAAATTGGAAAGATTTCTGAATCCAAAATTTTTGGTCCAGAAAATGAGGCTGAGAGAACAAGTATAGTTTCATTTGAGATTAAAAATCACGATCCTGAAAAAATTGTTTCAGTATTGGCTCAGAAAGGAATAATCATTGCAAAAAGAGAAATTTACGAAAAGCCAATTTTGAGAATTTCTCCGCATGTATACAATACAAAAGATGAGATTTTAGGATTGGTAGAAGAATTAAAGAAATTATGATTTTTCTTGTTGTTCAATTACCAACATTGTCAAGGTAGATTGAACATTTTCAATTTTTCGAATATCGTTTGTTACAATTGATCTTAATTTTTCACTGTTATCAGACGATAATTTAATGAGTATATCGTAAACTCCGTATACACCTTGAATTTCAAGTTTGACGTCATTTTGATTGGCTAACATTTCTTTAATTTCTTTAATAATTTGAACATCGGTTCCTAGATTTGAGTTAATCAATACATAAGAAATAGACAATACCAAAAAGCCTCAAATAGAATATTTAACTTTTCATAGATGTACCAATCGATATGAAAGTAATTGATTTAACACTCACAATTTCAGAAAATATTCCAACATTTCCAGGTTCACCCCAACCTAACTTCATCAATTGGGAGAGTATAGAAAAAGACGGATACAATCTAGAATTATTATTTCTCAGCACTCACACAGGAACTCACATTGATGCACCATATCATTTTGTCAAAAAAGGTCAGAAAATTGACCAGATTATGACTAAAAGACTAGTTACAGAAGCCATTTTGATAAAAATTAGAAAAGGTTCAGATCAAGCTATTACGAAAAATGACATACAGAAATTTGAAAAAAAGTACGGAAAGATAGATGATGGATCAACTGTCATATTTCATACAGACTGGCAGAAAAATCTAAACAAGAAATCTTACTTTATGAAAAATCCAGGATTGGGAACATCTGCTGCAAAATATCTAGCATCAAAAAAAATTAATCTAGTTGGAATTGATTCGCCAAGTATTGATTTGGGAAAAGATGAAAAATTTTCTGTTCATCATATTTTAGCAAAAAGTGGAATTTTGATTGTAGAGAATTTGATAAATCTTGATAAAATTAACTCACAAAAATTTCATCTAATTGTAGCACCACTAAAACTCAAAAATGCTACAGGTTCACCTGTCAGAGCAATGGCTTTGACGGACTAAATTTACCACTAGTTGTTATTGTTAGCACTTGCTTATATGTTCTGAGTGCGTAAATACATTGAGGAAAATGCAACAAACATCACTCAAAAGCGAAAGTATATCGCGGATAGCAATGGTAGGTCTGGCTGTAGCAGGAATAGCTGTGATCTTAATTCTATTGCTCGCTCCGTGGAACTGGATGCCAACAGAATACGCAGAACAAATTACTGTGATTGCAGTGACCGACTACGGATGTGTTGGTGAATCCCAGATGGGTAACTCAGTCGTAGTTAGTGATTGTTCAGCAAGTGTTGGTGATGTAATTTCCGCAGAATTTTACGCACCAGCTAGCGACAAAAACGGATACTACGACAGAATCTATGAAAAGCTAGCAATAGTGGAACCATAGACCCACTCTCTCTTTTTGTTTTCAAAAAAACATTTTTTAATCTATTTTTTAGAATTGCATTATGGGCCTATTTGGAAAGAAACCAAGAGAAATAGTCATCACAGGGACATTATGCCGAATTTGTGGAATGAATTTTGCTGCCACAGATAGATTGATGAGACATATGGTAAAGGCTCACGGCAAAGCCAAAAAGGACACAGGTCCTAGTTGTCCAAATTGTTAACTTTCTAGAAAGTGTCTGTAAAGTCAGGGAAATTTCGCGTAGTTGAGGAGTTTCTAGAATATCTATAATTTTCCCAACAGTTAGTCTCTTCTAGAATATCTCTCATAGTATTCAACCGGATAATCAAACTGTTTATTGTAATCAACTGCGTCCCAGAACTTTTCATCGTCAATATTCCGACCTTCAGATATCCAGACATTGAGTACTTTTTGCATGAAGAGTTTTGTTGTATCATCAATGTCAGGTCTCTTGCCGGTACTTTGTTCTATTTGGTCGCGATTCTCCTTTAGAGCGGTAAGAACCTGTTTTAGAGACTTGCCATTCTTGAGTGACTGTTTTGCCTGCATTTCAGCCATCTTCTCTTCTTCTGATTTACCAAAAAATCGCATGTCAAATGAGAGTATTTTGTATGTTTAAGTCTAATTTGAAAATGATCCCTTAGTATAATTAGGGGAAACGTAGTCAAAGTTCAGAAAGATTATGGGTTACGATAGACCACCACGAGAAATGCACGACGCAACATGTGGAGATTGCGGTAAAGATTGCCAGGTTCCATTTGAGCCTCGTAATGACAAACCAGTTTATTGTAACGATTGTTTCCAAGATCACAAACCAGCAAGAGACGACCGTGGCGGAGGCCGATTTGGCAGAGGCGGCGGTGGCGGAGGCCGATATGGTGGTAATAGAGATGGAGGACGCGGTGCAGGCGGATATGGTAGAAATAACCGTGGCGGAGGCGGATATGGTAGAGACAGACCTCCAAGAGAAATGCACAAAGCAACATGTGGAGATTGCGGTAACGAATGTGAAGTTCCATTCAAACCAAGCGGAGATAAACCAGTTTATTGTAACGATTGTTTCCAAGATCACAAACCAGCAAGAGACGACCGTGGAC